>JAXDQG010000051.1:0-8684 GCA_034667945.1 Acidimicrobiia bacterium
GACGTGGGCCGAAGTGGTCGCGCTGGCGTGCGGGGTCGTTGCCCTCGGTCTGCTTGCGCTGCTCGTGGCCCGGGGTCGAACCGGATTGCGCCTCAAGGCCGAACGGGACGCACCCGAGCTGTTGCCCTTGGTCGGCGTGGACCCCGTGCGGGTCGAGGCCCGCATGGCCGGTGCACGAGCCGCGGCTGGAACCATCGGGGGCCTGCTGTTGAGCGTCAGTGGCAGCGTGCCCGGCGCGGGTCTCGACGATGTGGGCCTCCGTGCGGGCGAGGCGTTCCTGGTGGGAGGCACCTCGCGGCCAACCGGTGCACTCGCAGGGGGAGTGGCCGTCGAACTGACCCGTGCCCTGGCCGAGCGGGCCCGGGAAGGGTGGGGCCCGGCTGCCGGGCATGTCCTGACGCTGCTGGTCGTCACCGCTCGTTTGGTGCGTTCGCGGCTGATCCGCGTGCCCGAACCCGAAGTGCTGGAGGAGCAGCTCGGATGAGCGATGCCCGATCCGAGACGAACAGGAACGCGGCGGACAGGAACGCGACGGACAGGGACCCAACGGAGAGGGATCCAGCGGACGGGAACGCAACCACGGGCTTCTCCGACGGGGACGGCCGCACGGAGGCGGATGCCAGCCGGGCCAACGCTGGTCGCAGTCGCAGTCGCAGTCGCAGTGGTCGGGTCGCGGAGAGCGCCCGGCACGGCCTCTTGCGCGGCCGGGCTCGGGGTCTTGCCTTGGCCGTGCTGTTCCTGCTGGTCGTGACCACCCCTGTATGGGCCTCGGCGTCGGTCTCGAGGCTGGTCGTCGATGCGCTGGTCCTGGTGGCGGTGGCGCAGCTGTGGTCGTATCTGGCCGGCACGGCGGGCCTGGTCACGCTCGGCGCCCACGGCTTCGCCGGGGTGGGCGCCTATGCGCTGTGGACGCTTTCGGAGCGCGGCGGGATCAACCCGGTGGTGGCGGTGGCCGGCGCCGGCGTGGTTGCACTGCTGGTGGCGGCGGTGGTCGGTCCCCTCGTCCTACGCCTCGCGGCGGTGCCTGCCGCTCTCGCGACCTGGGTCGTGGCCGCGGTCTGCACCGAAGTGGTGACCCGCACCAGCCAGGTGGGAGGCGGTGAGCCGCGCCGGGTGATCCAGCCCGTGGTGGACCTTGGGTCGTCGCGCGACGGCATGGCCAGCTGGTTGGCGGTGGTGCTGGGCGTCGGAGTCGTCGTTTTGGTCTATGGGCACCGGCGTTCCCGCTACGGGCTCGCCCTGGTGGCCTTCGCCGACGATCCGGCCGTGGCCAGCGGGCTCGACCTACCCGTGGCAGGCGCCCGGAGAACCGCCTGGTTGGTGGCAGCGGCCGCGGCCGGCATGGCGGGGGCCGTGGCTCACTTCCGCACCGGCGAGGTCGCTCCGAGCGCCTTCGATCCCGCGGTGTGGACCTATCCGGCCGTGGCCGTCGCCGGCATCGGGGGGCTGTCGACCGTCGAGGGCCCGTTCCTGGGCGCGGTGCTCTACGTGCTGTTGCACGAGGCCATCAGCGGGCACGACCAGGCCTTCGCCGTGGTGATGGCGGCCGCCGGCGTTGTCGGCCTCGTTGTCGGCCCCGACGGCTGGTGGGGTTGGGCCCGTCGGGCCCTGCCGTTCGAGCCCCTTCCCGTTCGGCGGCGCCCCTCCCGCTGAGTCACGGGCCGGTAGGCTGCGCGACCGGTCGAGAGGCGGCCTGCAGGCGGGTGCGAAGAGCTATCAGCCCCCGGTGGTGGCGCCTCCGCCGAGACCGATTCGGGGAGATCGCCATGACCCAGGAGCTTCGAACCCCCGCCGGCAGCTTCACGGCCGAGGTGGCCGGACCGCCGGCCGGATCGGCACCGGTCGTGCTCCTGCTGCACGGCTTTCCTCAGACACGCCACACCTGGCGCCACCAGGTCCCGGCACTCGGTGAGGCGGGCTATCGAGCGGTCGCGCCCGATCAGCGGGGCTACTCGCCCGGGGCCAGACCAGATCCTGGCGTCGACCTGGTTTCCTACGGCATCGACGGCCTGGTCGAAGACGCCCTCCAGTTGGCCGAGGCCGCAGGTTGTCCGGCGACTGCGCGCTTCCACCTGGTGGGCCACGATTGGGGTGGAGCGATCGCCTGGATGCTGGCGGCACACCATCCTGACCGGCTCGCCAGTCTCACCGTCCTCTCCCGTCCCCACCCGCAGGCCTTCGGTCGTGCCTTCCGCTCCGACGTCGGTGATCAGCGGCAGCGGTCCCGCCACCACAAGGGCTTTCTGGACCCGGCGACAGGGCCCAAGCTGCTCGAGGACGGTGCCCGGCGGCTGCGCCGCAACCTCTCGACCGAAGGCGTGCCCGATCCGGCCATCGAGGAGTACCTCTCGGTGCTCGGCGACCCGGCGGCCATGGAGGCCGCGCTTGGCTGGTATCGGGCTGTCGCCGGCGATCTGGGACGGATGGAGGCGGGGCTGGTGGAGGTGCCGACGCTCTACATCTGGGGTGATGCCGACGCCACCGTGAGCCCCGAGGCGGCCCACTGGACCGCCGATTTCGTGAGCGGTCCCTATCGGTTCGAGACACTGTCCCGGGTGGGACATTTCGCCACTGACCAAGAGCCCGAACACGTCACCCGAATCCTGTTCGAGCACCTCGCCGCCCATCCCGCCTGAGGGGCCGGCCGTGAGGGGCTGGCTATCCGGCCAGCTCAGCCGGCAGAGCCCGCGGCCAGCGCCGTTTGCAGATGCTGGGTCAACGTGGCCAGGGACGAGCGGGCGTTCAGGCCGCTGGTGTTGGGCATCACGTACGCGGGACGGCCAGCGAAGGGCTCAGGTTGCAGGCCGGCCACAGCTCGCCGGTCCACCGCAGTCCGGTAGCCGGCCAGTCCCACGAAGCAGACCACCGACGGTTGCAGCCAGCCGACCAGGCGCTCGAGGCGACGTGCGCCCGCCCGGTATTCGTCGGGCCGCAGCTCATCGGCGCCGACCGTGGCCCGTTTGACCAGGTCGGTCATGCCAACGTTGTCCACGGCCAGCGCCGAGCGCGGGTCGCGGTCTCGGCTCACTACACCCGCGGCAAGAGCAGCCGGCCAGAACCGGTTCCCCGGACGGGCGAAGCCGATGCCGACATCGGCCGCGTACAGCGATGGATTCAGTCCGCAGATCAACAACCGCATGCCCGGTGCGACCAGGTCAGGCAGGGTGCGGGCCCGGTGGGCCCGGACGGTGATGGTCCGATCGTCGGCCTTGAGATCGTCGACCGCGAAACCGGCGCCCAGCACCACCGCTTGCAGGTGCTCGGGTTCCCAGCCGGAGAAGCGACGGCCGGGGAAGTCGTCGTCGGCGAGCGGCCCCAACTCGCGTCGGCCGACAAAGAGCACCAGGTGGACCGGTGCTCCGATCACGAGCGCCCGGTGCAGATCCGCCAAGGCCGCTGGCAGACGGGTGGCCGGAACGTGGACGTAGGAGCGTGCCGCCCAGGCTCCCAGCAGCGTGGCGCGTCCGAAGGGCAACGCCTCGATGTCCCCCTGCAGGAGAGGCACGCCGGGAGCTGCACGGGCAGCCAGCTGCAGCATGGCGGTGCTGGCGTCAAGCCCGACCGCGCCCGGACCAAGTGCGCCGAGATGGCCACCCGGTCCGCAACCGAGATCGACCACCCGCACCGACGGCACGAGATTGCGGGCGTCGACCGTGCCGGATGTCTGGCGGGCGATCAGTTCGGCCCGGCGCCGCAGGTCTCCGGCGCGGGCCAGGTCACGGTCGTGCACGGGCCGTCGTTCACGCCATTCGGCCGCCCGAGCCTCGTAGACCTCGAGCGTGGGCCGGTCAGCCACCGCGCCTCGGTCCCACGGCGGCTCAGCTGCGGGCCGAGCCGATGGCGGCCACTGCCTCGATGGTGTCGGAGATGACCTGCATCCGGTCTGGGCCCCACGGCAACGGCATGATCACCGCCTCCTCGACGCCCGCCTCCAGGTAGCCCGCCAGGTAGCGGCGGGCCTCGTCCGCGGCGCCGACGAAGTCGATGGCATCCACCAGCTGGTTGCTGATGGCGGCCACGGCGCCCTTGCGGTCGCGGCGGCCGTGGGCCTCACGCAGCTCCGAGATCTCGGCGTCGAAGCCGGCCCGCCGCATCATGTTCCCGTAGCCGTCGGTCACGGCATACGAGAAGATGTCCCGCCGACCACGCTCCAGCGTCTCGTCGGTGCGTTCGGCCACGCCGATGTGCACGTAGGCGTAGATGCGGCACGAGCCGGCAGGACGACCTGCGTCGGCTTCGCCATCTCGCACCCGGGCCACGCAGTCGGCCACGTGACTTGCCGGGAGGTAGTTCAACAACACGCCATCGGCCAGCTCACCGGCCAGTCGCAGCATCGCCGGGTTCAGGGCGGCCAACACCAGCTCCGGCCGGCGATCGTCCAGCCGCACTGCCAGTTGTGAGCCGCTGAGCTGGTAGAAGTCACCGTCGTGGCGCACTTCGCCACCAGCCAGCAGCTCGCGGGTCACCGTCAGGTACTCACGCATGTGGGCCACGGGACGCTCGCCGTAGGGGACGCCGTGCCAGCGTCCGGTGATGACCGGCGAAGAGATGCCGACGCCCAGCAAGATGCGTCGATCAGGATGGAGGGCCTGCAGCGTGGCAGCACCCATGGCAGTGAGCAGCGGCGATCGCACCTGGATCGGCACGATGCCCGTACCAAGGTCGAGCCCGGGCGCGGCGGCACCGCAGGCCGCCAGCACGGCGAACGACTCGGGCCCGGATGCCTCCGCCGTCCAGTACGACCGGTAGCCCAGGGCCTCGCTGCTACGGGCCACCTCGACGGCTCGTTGCGGGCCGAGAGGCGAGAAGCCGGCGAAGGTGACTCCGAGGTCGGGCATGGCCGGAACCCTAGTGGCGCTCCCCGCTGTGCAGCCCGTCTCCGCCGAGGCTGTCCACCGTCTCCGCCGGGCTGTCGACCGTGGCCGCCGGGGTTGTGCATCGGTGCCGCCGGGGTTGTGCATCGGTGCCCTCGGCCGCCGCAATCGTGCGCAGGTGAGCCAGCCGGCAACCCCCTGCTCAGGGCCTATCCCCGACGAGGAGTGGCCGATCCGCACGGCACGATGATCCGCCATTGACCCCTAGAAGGGCGGAACAGTGGGTAGCGTGACCGGCGGGGGCGGGACGTCGGCACGAATGTCCCGGGCCACGCAGACAGATGAGGATGCAGATGACCACGCTCGAGTCGGATTCGATCACGGAGGCCTTGGCCATCATTGATCGCAGCCTCGTCACGCTCGTGAAGCGCGAGCTCATTTCGTCCACCGAGGTGGCCGATCTCTTGCTCGACGTCCGGGCGCTGCTCTCCACACCCGAGAAGAACTGAGCGCCGGAGCCCCGGTTACATCCCGCTCGGACCGGCTCGTGTCCGCCGCGGTAGGTCGTTCAGGGCAACAGGCGGCGGAACAGCAGGCCCATCACCCCGCCGAGAGCAAGGCCCCCCGCGACATCACTGGCGTGATGGATGCGTACGTGCACGCGGCTCAGGCTCACCACCCCGGCAGCGGTGTAGGCAACCGCCGAGACCGTCCGTCCGCGGCCATGGCTCAGCATGGCGGCGGCCACCATGGCGGCGCTGGCATGCCCACTCGGGAAGCTCGAGGTCTTCGGCTGCCGCAGGCGTCGGGTCCTCTCTACCAGCAGAATTGAGGGGCGGGCCCGCCGGAACAACGACTTCACACCTCCGTTCACCAGCACGGATTCGATGGCCAGCGCGGCGGACGTGCGGGCTGCTCTCCGGACCTCTTCACGTGAGGGCCGGACGAGGCAGGGCAGCCAAGCGGCGACATGCCACAGTGCACTGAAGTTCCCCGCTTCGCTGGCCGCGTACAAGACCCGGTCCACCGTCGAGAGGCCCCGCAACGGATCGAGACCGCGGTCCGCCCACCCGTCGAGGCGCGAGACCATCAATCGGGCGCGGCCACGCCCGCCCGCCGTGGCCCGGCTCACGAGCCGAACGACTTCCTGATCGAGCGCGCCATGCCAGCGGGATCTTCCAAGGGGCCGAAATGGCTCAGCTCGGGAAAGATCACTTCACGCCCGTGAGGCAGCTGGGCAGCAACTTCGGCTGCCCACATCGAGGGATGATCCGGCTCGGGGTACCCGTGCACCACGGTGACCGGACAACGAACCTCGGCAAGGCGTTCGAAGGCTCCGCTGGTTTCACCCAGCTCGTACATGGTCGCTTCCCGGTCGGGCCGGCAGCGGAGAGCAACCGTGCCGTCCGGCAAGTCCTCGAAACACCAGTCGACGTAGGCCGAAATGGCCTCCGGTCGGGAGTTGGCGAGCGGCGGCTTCGAGGCGAAGTTGGCCCGAGCTGCGTCGCGGCTGGGGAAGACCGCTCGTCGTCGGCGGGCGCCCGCCGCCAGATCGAGCGCCGGTGGCGTCGAGTCGGTGGCAGCCCCCGCCGGCCGCAGCACCGGGTCGTAACACCACAGCCCCTCGAAGGTCCCCGGCCGGGCCATCTCGGCCAGGAGCAGAACCGTGCCGCCCATCGAATGCCCAGCCGCCCGCACTTCGTGCAGGCCCAGATGTTCGACGACCGCAAGGACATCTTCCGCTGCGGCCGGCCAGGACAGGTCAGCGGCCTCCGGCGTGACGCTGTGGCCGTGGCCCCGCAGGTCCGGTGCCCAGCACCGGTATCCCGGGAGATACGGCATGAGCGGCGCCCAGATGTGGCCTGCGAACATGGTCGCATGGGCGAAGAGCAGGGGTTCGCCCTGCCCGCCGAGATCCCACAGGGCCAACTCGACGCCGTCGCTGGAGCTGACGGCGATCGGCTGGGCGGCTGCACTCACAGTCGACCATCTTGGCGGTCCTCCACGTCCAGCGGCCAACTGACCGGCCGCGCGTCGTCCCTGGGTTAGCCTCCGTCCGGGCGACCCCGGTCAGAGGAGGTTGCGCGGATGGGACCTCTCGGACGGTCCGACCTGCTGACGCAGGGAGGTCGCATCCGCTCGGCCCGATCCGCTGGGCGAAGGGAGCGAACGATCAACGACGCCGGTTCGACCACTGATGCTGACGCCGTGCTGGCGGCCAATCAGGCGTTCTA
This sequence comes from Acidimicrobiia bacterium, assembly GCA_034667945.1. Classification (GTDB taxonomy): domain Bacteria; phylum Actinomycetota; class Acidimicrobiia; order Acidimicrobiales; family CAIXPF01; genus JAXDQG01. The sequence continues at coordinate 7,049 of JAXDQG010000051.1, forward strand.
CGACGCCTTCGAGGCGGCTGACCTCGACGCCATGTCTGCGCTGTGGGAGCACAGCGAGCGGGTCGCCTGCACACACCCGGGCTGGGCCACCTTGCGCGGTTGGGGTGGCATCGTGGCCTCCTGGTACGCCATCTTCCAGAATCCGCAGCGCCTGCAGTTCATCCTGACCGAGCCGTTCGCCTTGGCCGAAGGCGACGTCGGTTGGGTCACCGTCAACGAGAACCTGCTCGACGGACAACTCGGGTCGACGGTGGCGGCCCTCAACGTCTTCATCCGCACCGAGTCGGGATGGCTGATGGTCGCCCATCATGGCTCGCCGGTGATGCGATCGTGACCCGGTCGTGATGGGATGACGCCACCGTGATCCACGAGCGTCGGCCGCTGGCGGCGCTTCTGTTGGGTCTGGCGCTGTTGGGCGTCGCCTGCGTCGCCGGCCCCATCCGCCGGACCGCCCAGCCGGCGGGTGCGCCGGCAGTGTCCTTGCTTGCCCCTGCCGGGGCCGAAACCGTGCCCGCGGGAGGGCTCTGCCCGTCCTCACCAGGGGTCAGGGTGGTGGAGTGCACGGTTTTTCCGCTGTTCCCCGCCGATACGGGACAGTGCGCCGATACCCAGACGAAGACGGGGGCCGAACCGGCGTGCATGTTGCCGAGGCCCGGCAGTGATCTCGACATGGCGTGGACGATCACCGACGTGCCGAGCGGGTCTCCTCGGCGGTCGCTGACTCTTTTCCGCGGAACGAATGCGCTCACCGCCGTAGCCCGGGCCACCGATCCCGACGGCTCACGCTGGTTGGCGGTGACCGTGTGCCCTCGGGACGTCGACGGAGACGGCCTGCTGGACGCGGTTCTCACGTTCCGCACCATTGATGACCCCGATCAGCTGTGGATCGACGTCGTGCGACTCAACGAGCCAACCCCCCAATTGCTGAGCATGCCGCGCCAGCGGGCGCTGTTGAGTGACGGTCAGGGCTGCGCGGCCAAGGCCGTCAAGCGCTTGGCCTATGACGAGGACAGCAAGCGACTCAAGCTCGACCCGGCGACGTAGGTTCTGCCCGAAGATCCGACAAATATCAGCCTCCTCCCGAAATATCAGCCTCCTCCCGAAATATCAGCCTCCTCCCGAAATATCGGCCTCCTCCCGAAATATCGGCCTCCTCCCGAAATATCGGCCTCCTCCCGAAAGATCGGCCTCCTCCCGATCAGCTACCGGGCTCTTTCGGAAGACCCAAGAGGCGTTCGCCGATGATGTTGCGTTGCACCTGGCTGGTTCCCCCTGCGATGCCGCCGGCCAGTGATGCCAGCAGGCCGCGGGCCACATCGCTCTCGAGCAACGCTTCGGCGCCCGCGAAGTCGGCGCTGAGGTTGGCGGCGGCAAAGCCCAGTTCGCTGAAGCCGAGCTTGGACAGCGAGGCCGCGGTTGACGCCGTTGGACCGTGACCCTGGATCATGCGTAGGAGGGCGTGGCCAGTGGTGTGGAGCGTAGCCAGGCGCTGACGCCGCAGCGGGTCTGCGCTCAGCGACACAGAGGTGGTTGCCTCGTTCAGCCGACGCTCGAGCGCGATCGCCCCGGCGGCGACCGACCCCCGTTCGTTGGTCAGCGTGGTCATCGCCACCTGCCAGCCCTGACCGAGCGAGCC
>JAXDQG010000052.1:0-3227 GCA_034667945.1 Acidimicrobiia bacterium
GTCCTCGCTGTTACGGCTCCGGCGTCATCTTCAAAGACCGGGAAGCACCTGTCGAGCCGACGCTCGACATGGCGGACTGGTCGCGCGTCGTCCGACCGGCAGCCCACACCTACACCACTCGCTGCCCCCGCTGCAGGCCTCGGCCACCAAAGCGGCGCCGCAAGAAGCGGTCCGGACGGTGAGGGCGGGAGCAGTTCAGTAAATGCGACCGGCGCCGGGAACGTTTCCCGGCTGCCGCCACTTACTGCTGACGGAACCACCCACACCCACCAGCCGCCCCCGGTTCTCCCGGCCGGGGGCGGCGCCGCGCGTCCAGCGACGACTCCGAGCGGTGCGCCTTCACCGTCAGCGGACGGCGTCTGCCGACGGAGGTGCGGATCCTCCCTGCGGGGCGGTCGCGGTCATCAGTCGCATGATCTCCTCGCGGTCGGCCGCCGATGGCCGACCCCAATCGGGCTGGTAGCCATACAGCTTCCGCAGCGTGGTGGCCGCACTACAGGCGTCGACGAACTCCACCGCATCGGCGTCGATCAGCGACGGATGTTCGACGCCGCATGCCTCGGACACCTTGAGCAGATCTCGCCGCAGGGTCTTGATGTAGTTCGCCGCCCGGACGGACTTGATCGTCGGATCCAGACCGCGGGTCAGCCACGCATTCTGCGTGGCGACACCGGTAGGGCATCGATCTGTGTGGCACTTCTGCGCCTGAATGCAGCCGATCGACAGCATCGCCTCTCGGCCGACGTTGATCATGTCGCAGCCGAGCGCGAACGCCACGATGGCGTTGTCCGGCAGGCCGAGCTTTCCGGCACCGATGAAAACGACCTGCTCGTGCAGTTTTCGCTGGGCGAACACCGAGTAGACGCGGCTGAAAGCCAGGCGAAACGGCAACGAGACCGAGTCGGTGAAGATGAGTGGCGCGGCTCCGGTCCCGCCCTCACCTCCGTCGATGTTGATGAAATCGACCCCACGTCCGGTGTTCTGCATGAGATCGGCGAGCGCCTGCCAGAAAGCCAAGTCGCCGACGGCGGATTTGATGCCGATGGGCAGTCCGGTCTCTGCAGCCAGGAGCTCTACCCAATCGAGCAACCCGTCGGTGTCGGTGAATTCGGCGTGGCGCGACGGGCTGACGCAATCCCTGCCCGCGGGAATGCCCCGGGTGGCTGCGATGTCCGCAGACACCTTGGCTCCCGGCAGCAAACCACCGAGTCCCGGCTTGGCTCCTTGACTCAGCTTGATCTCGATGGCACGAATCGGAGCGCTGGAAACAAGGTCCTTCAGCCGACCGAGGTCGAAGCGGCCATGCTCGTCCCGGCAGCCGAAATAGGCGGTACCAATTTGATAGATGAGGTCACCGCCCTTGCGGTGAAAGGGCGACACACTCCCCTCGCCCGTGTTCTGCAAGCAGCCGGCAATAGCGGCGCCCCGATTCAAAGCTTCGACGGCGGGCCCCGACAGCGCGCCGTAGCTCATGCCCGAGATGTTCACGACCGAGTCGGGCCGAAATGCCTGAGCCCGTGCCCGCGCCCGGCCCAGCACCTTGGCGCATGGCACCCAGGCGTCTTGAGCTGAATGCGGCGCGGACGGTGGAACTGCCCGTCCGAACGTGGCGTGCTTGACAATCGGGTAGTTGAGGGAGTGCTCGATGTCGTTGTCGGTGCCGAATCCGAAGTAGTTGTTCTCGAGCTTCGACGAGGCGTACACCCAGCGCCGCTGATCCCGGCTGAACGGCCGCTCCTCGTCGTTGCCGGCCACGACGTATTGCCGAAGCTCGGGGCCGATGGCCTCGAGCCAGTAGCGAGCGTGGCCGATCACCGGGAAGTTGCGCAGCAGCGCATGCCGGCGCTGCAGCAGGTCGTGGGCTGCGACTGCGGCGACGGCCGCCGCTGCGGGGGCCGTTCGCAAAATCCGCTTCATGGGTCGAGTGTTCCCGCTAACTCGGCTCGTCGAGGTCGATCTCGAACCACACCCGTTTGCCGGTCGGCGTTGGGTCGGCACCCCACCGGGTCGCCAGCGCGTCCAAGATTGTCATGCCCCGGCCGTTGACGGCGTCGGGCGTCACCCGCCGCAGGATCGGCAGCCGGGCAGTGTTGTCGTCGACCTCGACACGGACGCGCTCGCTCGAGACAGTCGCGCCGACGCTGTACCAACCGCCATCGTGCAACACGGCGTTGGATGCCAGCTCTGAAGTCATGAGGTTGGCGTCGTCCAACACCTGAGCTGGCGCAGCTCCGGCGAGGAAATCCCGTACACGGTGACGGGCTTCAGCGACGCTGGAGGCCGCCGTCGGCAGGGTGATCTTCGGCAGCAGCCGCACCACGTCATCGCCTCGGCGCATGAGGCTAGATACCCCAGCTTGGCGCGATGCACGCTCCGAACTGGCCCCGAGATGCCCGGACGCGTTCGGGGCGGTCGTCAGTGGCGAGGGTCAGGGCACGAATGAGCGGCGGGGCGCGAGGTCGGCACGCCGGCGGCGCACCTCCTCCTCGGCCCAGCGCATGGCCTCTTCCGGCGAGTCGAAGCGTTCCTCGGCCCGCACGTCGTGGACCAGGCCACCTGCGGCTTCGCCGCTATGAAGCACCGTCGCGCTCCACCGACCGTCGCCGGTGGCCAAGGCGATGCAGTACCAGTCGTCGTGGTAGTAGCGGTGGGCGCCTACACCCGGGTCGTTCATCATCCAGTGATTGGTCTCGACTGCGTCGAGAAGGGCGGTTGCTGTCAGTTCAGAGGTCACGCGGCCTCCCGCAAAGCCAGGTCAGAGGGTTTGGCGGCGAGCAAGATCGGCCGCGACACGGGCTTCGGAAACATCCGAGACTGGGGCCTCCGCCGACGCGGTATTGCCGGATTTCACCCGATGCCGATAGCGATCACTGGATGACTTTCTCATTTCGAAGGTTACGGGACGGCAAAGTGAAAACCGCGCATCCCGACATGTTTGGCGCTCGAACTGGGCCCTTGTCCGGCCGATCATGCGCCCGGCCCCGATCGAAAGTTGGTGGTCCGCCGCTATCCCTGTTTGCGAGATGAGCGTTAGTTTGGCGGTGTTGTCGAACGTCACTCGCCCGGTCTAGGGCACTATTGCACGCGACCTTGGTGCCACACGAAGCGCTTGCATGGCTCGCCGATGTCCACAGTCATCGAACGTGATACGGGAGAGAAACAACCGCGATATCACGGCGAAACAGCAAACGGCCCTTGAGAAACAGCGCCGACTGGTTGTGCAGGAG
>JAXDQG010000053.1:0-9987 GCA_034667945.1 Acidimicrobiia bacterium
GCGGCGACGACCGACCAAGCGCTGGCACTGGCCGTGGCCGCCGGCGTCGCACTCCTGGCCTGGCTGGTGCTGGCGGGCGTCCTGATCGCAGCCACCCGCCCCAGCCTGCCCCGTCCGGGCCCGGCCACCATGGAACTCGGCCCGGAGCCGCCGGCGGTGGCGAACTTCCTGGTGAACCGGTGCCAGGTCACCAGCACCGCAGTGGCCGCGACGCTCATGGACCTGGCCGCCCGGCGCTTTCTCGACATCGAGCAGGTCGCTCCGGACACCTATCTCTGCCGCCTCTTCAGCCACCGGGTCGGCGGCAAGGGCGAGCTCACGCCGTATGAGAGCGCGGTGCTGGACCTGGTCCGGGACAAGGCAACGCGGGAGGGGACCGTCGCCTGCGAAGAGCTCTCGCTCGGCCAGGGCGAGCACGCCGCCGGCTGGTGGAAGCGCTTTTCGACCATGGTGATCGACGACGCCCGCCGCCTCGGCCTCACCCGCAAACGGTGGAGCCGGTGGCACGTCGTCGTGCTGAGCGTCGGGCTGGCGGTGCCGGCCGCGCTCGGTGGCGGCGCGCTCGAGGTCGTGAACGCCGTGCATCGGGCGCAAGGGTCGACGGCCAAGGGTGACGACCTCGGCGGAGGCTTCGCCGTGGGGTTCTTCGTCTGGATCGCAGTGCTGGTCTTCGGCGGGCAGAAGCTGCGGGCCTGGCGGGACACACCGGCCGGCGAGGCGGCCGCGGCCCGTTGGCTCGGCTTCCGCGAGTACATACGGGGCGCGGTCACCTTGACCGACGCACCCCCCGCCGCCGTGACCATCTGGGGCCGCAACCTGTCATACGGGGTGGCTCTCGGTGCCTGCCGAGCCGCCGCCGGGCATCTGCCCATCGGCCCGCAGCGGGATGACGAGGCGTGGAGTGCCTACGGGGGCCTCTGGCGCGAGATGCACATCAGCTATCCGAAGCGCTTTTGGGAAGGGGAGTCGCCGGTGCGCGCCACTGCGGGTGGCTTGGGCTGGCTGGTGTTCAGCGGCGCCATCTCCTTCTTCGTCCTGCGGACGTTTGGACCGGCCGTCTGGAGTGTGGCCGGAAGCGTCCGGCGGGACGCCAGCAATCCATGGCTGAGCTTGGGGATCGGCGCCCTGGCGCTGGTCTTCTTCTCCGTGCCGATCGTCTGGTCCCTGATGAAGCTGGTCAGATCAGTGGTGATCCTGTCACGGGCACTTCCCGATCTCGGTCACCGTGTGACGTTCGACGGCCAGGTGCTGCGGGTGCCCCAGCATTGGGTGAGCGGCAGCGACTCCAGCCCCGGGCACTGGGCGCCGACCGGCTTCACCGCCATCGACGACGGGAAAGGTGACGAGGTGCGGGCGCTGCGCTTCTACCGCGCCGACATCCGCGACGGCCAGGTCGTACGGGTGACGATGAGCCCGAAGCTACGCCACGTGTTCAGCTGTGACGTGCTGTCCGAGGCCACTGCGGCCCGGCGTTGGCAGGTCGTGGCCCCGGCGGCGACTTCTGAGGTGGCGACTGCTGGGGCGGCGACGTCTGAGGCGGCGGCCACCGGGCAACCGGCTGCCCCGATCTCCCTCGCCGATCTGCAACTACCGGGCCGTTTGGGCTCCTGGGTGCAGCGCGCCCTGCAGGTGCAGGAGGTGGCCGTGCGGGAGGCGATGCGACGGGGCGTGAAGTTGCCTCCCGGGATGCCTCCGCCGCCCGGCCAGGAACCGTCGCCCGGCCCTCCGGGTCCGGCTGCGCCGCCGTAGCCCGGCGCCGCGGGCCCGGGCCGGTACACCCGCCCTGACCGCTGCGCCGCGGGCCTCCTCCGTCCATAGAGCTGTCTCGGTCGCGCAGAGCTGTGCAGAGCTGTTACGTGAATCGCGCCGTCGGCCAATGAGGGCGTGACGCGGCCGGATCACCCTGGCGGCGCTCAACCAGGTACGGCGATGTGTTGGCGACAGCACTGTGAGCGCGCGGCGGCGCGCCTCTGTGCCTGGTGGGCAAGCGGTTCGCCAAGGAATGAGGGGCGGCAGGTGCGATGGCCCGTACACGCCATCTGCGGGTGGTGGCGCTCTCCTGTGCGCTGCTGTGCGGGTTCGCCCTGTTGTTCACCCGCAGCGTGGCGGCCACCCTGGGCGAACCGGGCTTCTACGAGTCGGCCCTGGTCCACGCGGATGCGTACGACCGGATCTACCGTGACGTGCTGGTCGATGGCGCGGTCACCGCCCGATTGGAACCCATGGTGGCCGATCTGCCCAGCGTCGGTCCGGTGATCTCCGACAACCTGCGCACCCTGCTTCCTCCGGCCACCGTGCGCCAGATGGTTGAACCCGTCATCCGCCAACTCGTCCGCTACGTGCGGGGCGAGGTCAGCGAGTCGTCCGTGGCCATCGACTTGCAGCCCATCGTCGACGCGGTGCATGCCGTCGCCAACCAGTACCTTCCAGGCGACGACGGACAGGTGTGGTCGGTCCTCGCAGCCACCGGGCAGGAGTTCCGGCCCTTGCTGGAGCAGGTCCTGGGCGACGCGCTCCACGGCCAGATGCTGGGCGCCCCGCTCGATCTGACGACCCAGCCTCCCCAGATCGGTGGCCTGGCCGACCTGGCCGTCGCCTTCGTCCCCCCGGAGCAGCGGGCCCGCCTGCGTTCGCTGGTGGAGGACCGTCTTCTCGACGGCGATGTGGTTGGTGCGCTCGCCGCAGTGCTCCCCGCCGCCAGGGATGCGGCCGAAGCGGCGATGGCCGACGCCGGCCCCCACCGCCTTGACGGCCCGCCACAGGTCCGCGTCCAAGCTGAACAGCTGCGAGAGGGCTCGGTGGGCCATGTTCTCAGCCGATTGCGACGGGTCGTCGGCACGTCCGAAGCCGCACAACGGCCATTGTGGGCACTGGCCGCGCTCAGCCTGTTGGTGGCCATCGCGGCCACGCTCGCCCTCAGAGGGAATCCGCTGCGATTGGCCGGGATCTTGCTGAATGCGGTCGGCGGGACCTGGCTTCTGGTCGTCGGGGGCCTCCACGCCATCGCGCCGCACCCCGGCAGGCGAGTGAGCGGTGCAATGTCCGACGTTCCGACCTCCGTAGGACGGCTCATGGGAGATGTCTCCGACCATCTGCTCGACGGCGTCACTCGCCAGCTCGCTCATACCGCACAGGCCTGCCTGCTGGTCGGGCTGGTCGTCACCGCGCTGGCTGTCGTCCTGCCGATGGCGCGTCGCTGGGCTCGCAGCCCCTGGCGGGTGGCGGCGCCGGCCGGTGCAGTGGCGCTCGTCAGCGTCGGTCTGGTGCATGTTCCGCTGTGGCCGTCAGGGGCGGCTGCGGGGGAGCTCCGTTGCAACGGCTCCGCCGACCTGTGCAACCGCCCCTACGACCAGGTCGTACAGGCAGCCAGCCACAACGCCATGGCCGCGGCCGACTACCGGTTCTTTGCACCCGCGCAAGACCTCGGCATCACCGAGCAGCTCGAGGCCGGCATTCGGGCCCTACTCATCGACAGCCACTACTGGGAGCTCCCGCCCGCGCTCGACGACTACGTTGCCCGCCTGCCCCAATCCCTTGCCGTCCGGACCCGCAGTCTGCTGAGCTCGCAGCTCCCCCGGAGGCCGGGCACCTGGCTGTGTCATCGGCTGTGCGCCTTCGGGGCACTCGATGTCGTTGCGGGACTCCGGGAGGTGGCGGAATTCCTCGACAGCCATCCTCGCGAGCTGGTGACCCTTGACGTCGAGGACCACATCGCACCTGCCGACATGGAGGTCGCGTTGCGCGCTGCAGGCCTCTTCGACCGACTGTTCACTCCGCCGGCGCCCGGAGGCACCTGGCCGACGCTGGGGGACATGATCGCGTCAGGCCGCAACCTGGTGGTCTTCGCCGAGTCAGCCCGCGATGCCACCCGCCCGTGGTACGCGAACTTCTTCGACTACGTCATGGACACTCCCTTGGACGTGCCCAGCCGCGGCGATCTCGGCTGCGAGGTCAACCGGGGCGGCAGGTCCCGGTCGATGTTCCTGCTCAACCACTGGGTCTCGTCGGACGCCGCCGGGCGTGAGGAGGCGGCCGACCTGAACAACGCGGACGTCGTCGTCGAGCGCGCCCGGCGCTGCGAGGTCGAACGCGGTGCCCGGGTGACCATGGTGGCCGTCAACTTTGCCGACATCGGTGACGTCGTCGGAGCGGTGGCGCAGCTGAATCGGGAGGCACCGCTTCAGGGTTGTGGCGGCGTCGTCGACGACCAGGCCCGCGGCTGCCCGCCCGTACGTGAGCTCGCGGCGCCCGCAGTCATCGCTCCGTCAACAGCGCGGCAAGCAATTCCGGGAGATCGGGTGCCGGCCCGTCCTTGAACGGCGCCAGCCGCCGATAGGTGTCTGCCGCGGCCGCGCCGAAGCCGCCCGAGAGTCCGGCGGCGGCGAACGTGGCCGCGATCTCCTCCATCTCGCCGGCAAAGCGCCACGCCTTCGCCGGCGTCGAGCGCACCGCTCGGGCGACTCGTTCACCGAGGTCGGGTTGCGAGCGCGCCCACTCGGCCTGCAGCGCTTCGCTGAGCCCGGCCTGGCTGGCGAGGGCCACGATGGCGAGGAGCAGGGCGCTGGTCCCCTTCGTCCAGGCGGCGTAGCACATCTTCAACGTCGACGCCGCCGTCGGATCCTCGCCCAGCACGACGGTTTCCGGATGACCACCGGTGAGCTCTGCGACCTCGCGGGCTCGCCGCCCGGAGAGGTACAGCCGAGTACCACCACCCCGGCGGATCGGACCGCCGATGATGTCGCCGTCGACGAAGTGGGCCCCGACCGCACTCGTGACCTGCGCCAACCGGGCGGCGGTGGCCGGGGAGACCGCATTGGCATCGACGTAGGTGCCGGAGAAACCCGTGGCCGCCACCTGCTGGGCGACGGTCTCGGCAGCGTCCGGAGGACAGACCGAGATCACGACCTGCGACGCGCCCGTCAGGTCGTCCAGCGTCTCAACCGTCCGGATGCCGGCGGCGCCAGCCCGATCGAGGGTCGCCTGGCTGCGCCCCTGGCGGACGGAGAGGACGGTATGGCCGCCCTCCACCAGCGCTGCTCCCAGCGAGGCGCCCATCTCTCCGGGATGCAGCAAGCCAATCGTCGCCATGGCATTCACCATGCCAGCCGTGCCCGTTCGGGCGCCGACTTTTTCGCCCTGACTTTTTCGCCCCGACTTTCACCCCGAAGACGCCCAATGTTTGGTCGCGACCGGCTGGAACCCGTCGGACACCTTGGGCACACTCGAAGCATGCTTGACCGCTCGGCGGTGAAGGCCGTGGTTTTCGACATCGGCGGCGTGTTCCTCATCCCCAAAGCGGACTTGGTCCGGGCCTGGTTCGCTGCCGAGGGTCAGCACGACGTGGCCGTCGACGACGCGGCCTACCACGAGGCACACCACCAAGGCGTTCGAGCGCTCGCCGGTGTCGTCGATCTGGTGCCCGACGGTGACCCGGCGTTTTGGCAGCACTACGACGACGGCTATCTCAAGGCGATCGGCATCGCGTCCGACCAGCTCTACTCGGCGCGGGCGTCGTTTCGTCGGCTGTTCGAGGAGAGCGCCGAGCCGGTGTGGTCGGGTGAGTTGGCCCACAACATCGAGGCCTTCGGGCGCATCGCCCGCTCTGGGATGCCGGTGGCGATCGTGTCCAACAACGACGGCACGGCCGAGGAGCAGATGCTCCGGCACCGGATCTGCCAGGTGGGGCCGGGACTGCTGCCGTCGGTGGTGTGCGTGATCGATTCGACGGTGGTGGGTGTGGCGAAGCCCGATCCGGCGATCTTCACGCCGGCGTTGACGCTGTTGGGCGTCGACGCCCACGAGGCGTTGTACGTCGGGGACACGCTCCATGCTGACGTAGTCGGTGCCCGGGCGGCAGGGATGCAGGTCGTGCAACTCGATCCCTACGGTCTGCATGCAGACTTCGGGCACCACTGCCTACCCGATGTTGTGGCGCTGGCTGACTGGCTCGGCGTGTGAGTGGCTCGGCGTGTGAGGCGGATGCGCTCGGGGGCTTGCCTGCTCAGAGGCCGAAACGTTGCCGCGGCAGCAAGGCAAAGCTCGCCACCGCATCGGCCACCGGCGTTCCGTCCATGACCCGGGCCTCGGCTGTGACCGTCGACCGTCGGCGCTCCCAATCGCATTCCGTCATGCGGGCCCGCACCTCGACCGGCTCACCGAGCGGCATGCCTGCCAGATAGCGAACGGTCAGCTCGTACGTGTAGGCCGCCACGCCCTCGATCACGTTGACATAGCCCATGACGTCGTCGAACACCGACGCCGTGATGCCTCCGTGCACTCTGCCGGGTGAGCTCTCGAAGCGTCGGTCGAACACCGCGACACCTACCGACTCGCGTCCTTGGCGTCGGACGACCAGATCAACCGCGGAGGGATTCGCCGGTCCGGAGATCGGCCGGTCGGAGAAGGCCACCAGCGGCACGCCTTCGGGCGGCGGCGGGTCGAGATAACGCCGCTGCTGGTAGTCCTCCGCCCGTTCGATGCGCGGACCTCTCGCCAACTCGGCCGCCCGACCCGCCGCCCATTCAGTCACCTGGTCGAGGGTGTCGTCGTCCACCTCGTGTCCGACCATGGCGGCCGAGAGTCGTCGCAGGGCCGAAGCGGCGCGGTGCCGGCGCACGAGCTGTGGGTCGGGGTAGATGAGGTGCGCGTCGGTGACTGCGTCGCCCGGGTCCATGGCGCCGATCCTGCCATGCGTGGGTGCGGCGCGCCCCACCCACCGAACGGCTGACCTGCGGTAACGGTGGCCAACGTCACCGTCTCCCCTGCCACAAAGCAAATGACCTGCTCGTAGGTTAGATCCCGTGGACCTTCCCTTTGCCGGTCGTTTCGGCTCGCGAGCCGCCCGGCACGACGCCAAGGCGACCCATCTCGGGTCGCACGCGTTGCTGGCTCCCCTCGGCAGCCGCCAGCGCAGCGAAGTGGCCTCGCTGGTCGACATCGTGTGGGTCGGTCCCGGCAAGATCCTCGCTCGCCAGGGTTCGCTGCCGCTCGAGACCTTCGTCGTGGCGCACGGCTGGGCCCACGTCTGGCTCGACGGCGTGCGGGTGGCTCGAATCGACCACCGCCAGACGGTCGGGGTGGCGGCCCGCTATCACCGGGTGCCATTCGGCGCCACGCTGGTGAGTGCCTCGGACATGGAGCTCTACGTCATCCAGCCTCGCTGCCTGCGGACCTTCGTCGAGCTGGTGCCCTGGGCGATCTCGGACGAGTGGTCGGACTTCGCTCCCTGGCCCATCGAGAACACGGCCACCACGACGCCTTCCACCTGACGTCGAAGCAAGGGCCTTCCGGGCGGTTGGCAGTCCCGTCGCCCGTCAGGACTACCATCCCCGGCAATGGGGGGAGCACTCAGCCACGTTCGTATCTGCGACTTCACCGGGCAGCTGGCCGGTGCAGGAGCCACCAAGTTCCTCGCCGCCTTCGGTGCCCAGGTGATCCGTATCGAAGATCCGGTCAACAAGGGTCGATGGGACATCCTCCGCGGCGCTCCGCCGTTCAAGGACAGCCGCCGGGGGGTCGAGTTCGGCGCCGGATTCAACAACCACAACGTCGAGAAACTGGGCATCACGCTCAACCTGCGCACCGCGCGCGCCAAGGAGCTGTTGGCCGAGCTGGTGAAGGTGTCCGATGTGGTGTCGGAGAACTTCGCCTCGGGCGTGCTCGAGCGCATGGGCTTCGGCTACGACCGGCTGCGTGAGCTGCGTTCGGACATCATCTACGTCTCGAACTGCGGGTTCGGCCAGACCGGCCCCTACGGCCCGTTCAAGTCCTGGGGCCCGATCGCCCAGGCGGTGTCCGGCCTGACCTTCCAGTCCGGCCTGCCGGATCTTCCGCCCGCAGGTTGGGGCTACAGCTACATGGACCACACCGGCGGCTACTACATGGCCATTGCCATCCTGGCCGCGCTCTACCACCGGGCTCGCACGGGCGAGGGGCAGTGGGTCGACGTGTCGTGCAGCGAGGCCGGTGCCGCGCTGAACGGTCCGGCCATGCTCGACTACACGGTGAACGGCCGACCGCTGCGGCGCGAGGGCATGCCGAACTCGAACCGCAGCCAGTCGCCGGCTATGGCTCCCCATGGGATCTACGCCACCGCTTCCGAGGAGCCCGGCGTCGACGGCCTCGGGAAGACCGACAACTGGATCGCCATCTCGTGCCGCTCCGACGACGAGTGGGCCGTATTGGCCGATCAGATCAACCAGGACTGGGCCCGCGACCAGCGTTTCTCCATGCTGAGCGGCCGTCTGGGCGCCGAGGACGAGCTGGACCGCCGCATGCAGGAGTGGACCAGCGGCCACAACCGCTGGAAGCTCGCCGAGTCGCTGCGGGCGGTGGGGGTTCCGGCCGCGGCCGTGGCCCGGCCGGCGGAGCGCATCGATCAGGACCGGACCACCTCCGAGTGGGGCCTGTGGCCGACCGTCATCCATCGGGACATGGGCGACGTCCGGGTGGACGGGCTGCCGGTGCACCTGTCGGAGACCGACTGGTCGATCGAGCGCGGCGCCCCGTGCCTCGGTGAGCACAACGACATCGTGTTCAAGGACGTGCTCGGGCTGTCGGCTGGTGAGATCGAGGATCTGCGGGCGGAGGGCGTCATCTGATGGGGCCCCTCGAAGGGGTCCGGGTTGTCGAGCTTGCCCACGAGTACGTGGCCTTCGCCGGTCGCCTCCTGGCCGATTTGGGCGCCGATGTGGTCTTGGTCGAGCCGCCGGGTGGCCATCCGGGACGTCATTTCGGGCCATTCGTCGACGACGAGCCCCATCCCGAGCGGTCGCTGTGGTGGTGGCATCACCACGCCTCCAAGCGGGGCGTCACGCTCGATCTCAGCGCGCCCAACCTCGACACGCTCAACCTTGACGACCCGGCCGACCGACTCCGCCTCCGGACCCTGGCGGCCCAGGCCGACGTCGTGCTCGAGGGCGAAGAGCCCGGCTGGGTGGGCGCGCTTCTGGGCGAGCGGCCCGAGCGGCTCATCCATGTGGCCATCACGCCGTACGGGCAGGCTGGTGATTATCCGCCGGTGACCGACCTCACGGTTCTGGCCGCCGGTGGTCCGGTCTGGTCGTGCGGCTATGACGATCACACCCTGCCTCCCGTGCGCGGGGGCGGCAACCAGGGTTTCCAGACCGCGTGCAACTACGCGGTGATGTCGGTGCTGACCGCCCTGGTGGCCCGTGAACAGACCGGACGGGGCCAGTTCGTCGACGTCAGCATGCACGCCTCGTGCAACGTCACGACCGAGTTCGGCTCGTACACGTGGTTGGCGGCAGGCCATACCGTCCAGCGCCAGACCGGACGGCACGCCACACCTCGGCCCACCGAGGTCACGCAGGTGCAGTGCCTCGACGGTCGCTGGCTGAACACCGGCGTGCCCCCCCGGACGGGGCGAGAGTTCCAAGCTCTGGGGACGTGGATCGAGGATCTTGGCCTGGCCGACGAGTTCGACGAGTTCGGCGTGCTGCAGCTGGGCTACGAGGTCGACTACATCCCGGTGTTGAACCTCGAGGACGACCCGCTGAAGGCCGAGATCTTCGGTGCCGGCCGGTCGGCCATCGAGTTCCTCGCAGAATCGCTGACGGGGCACGACCTGTTCGTCGGCCTCCAGCAGCGGGGGATGGCCTGCGGGATCATTTACTCACCCGAAGAAGTGCTGGAAGACGAGCATTTCAAGGCCCGCGGGTTCCCGACGCAGATCGAGCACGAGGACCTGGGTCGGACCATCACCTACCCGGGGTCGTCCCTTCGCTTCGTCGGGACGCCGTGCGGCCCGCACCGCCGGGCGCCGCATGTGGGCGAGCACAACGACGAGGTGCTGACCGGTGGCTGAGGAAAGTGCGGTCGCGCCTGGTCCGATGCAGGGCATCCGGGTGGTCGAGCTCGCACATGAGGCTGTGGCCTGGGCCGGCCGGCTCTGCGCCGACATGGGTGCCGAGGTGGTCTTGGTCGAGCCGCCGGGCGGTCATCGCGGCCGGACGTTCGAGCCGTTCT
>JAXDQG010000054.1:0-4488 GCA_034667945.1 Acidimicrobiia bacterium
GAATGTTCAACGGCGGCGCCTTGGCCCCGATCCTGTGGGCCAGCTCGGCCTTCGAAGTGCCGGTAGCCGACATGCGCCAACAGGCGACCACACCCCGGACGCATCACTTCTACAGCCGCCACGGCAATCCCACCGTTCGCGAGTTCGAGGACGCCATCGCCGAGTTGGAAGGTGCCGAGGCTTCCCTGGCGTTCGCGTCCGGCATGGGCGCCATCAGCGCTGTGGTGCTCGGCCTGTGCTCGCGGGGCAGCCACATCGTGGCCCAGCGTCAGATGTACGGCGGCACGCTGCAGCTCCTCGGCGCGGTGTGTCCCCGCTTCGGGATCGACGTCACCTTGGTGGACGGCACCCGGCCGGGCGCGTTCGCCGAGGCCGTCGAGGTCGGGCGCACCATGCTGCTGCTGGCGGAGACACCGGCCAATCCCCGCCTCGACCTGGTCGATCTCGACGAGATCGGTGCAATCGAGGGCCCCATCCGGGTGGTCGACTCAACCTTCGCGACGCCATTGGGTCAGCGCCCGCTCGAGCACGGCGTCGACCTTGTGCTCCACTCCGCCACCAAGGCCATCGCCGGGCACAACGACGCCTGCCTCGGCGTGGTTTCCGGAAGCCGTGACCTGATCGAATGGCTATGGAGCTTTGCGGTGCTGCAGGGTGCGAACGCCTCGCCGTTCGACGCCCTGAATGGCCTGCGGGGGCTTCGCACGCTGGGCGTCCGCTTGCGGCAGCAGTCGGCCACGGCCCTGGCCGTGGCCCGCGCGCTCGAGGCGCATCCAGCGGTCAGCTGCGTCCGCCACCCCGGATTGGACTCGCATCCCCAAGCCGAACTGGCCCGTCGTCAGCTGCGGGTGACCGGAGGTCTCGTGACCTTCGACCTCGACGGTGGCCGTGACGCTGCCGTCCAGTTCATAGAGGCGCTGCAGTTGTGTCGCGCTGCGCCGTCGCTCGGTGGGCCCGAGACGTTGGTCGTGCACCCCGCCTCCAGCTCCCACGCCGGCCTGCTCCCCGAAGAGCTGGAGGAGTGCGGCATCTCGGGCGGCACGATTCGGCTGTCGGCCGGACTCGAGGACACCGACGACGTGCTGGCCGACCTGAAGGGCGCGCTCGCCACCCTCCCCGACATCACGGTCCGCTGAGGAGGTTGCCCCTGGTCGCGGAACGGGCGCCTGCCTGTCGCAGCCGAGGTGTCGCTCAGCGACCGTGCTCTACGGCCGCTTTGATGCCGTCGAGCACCGCGCGCATGCCGACCCGATATTCCTCCAGGCGACGGGCGATGATCCGCTCCTCCCGATCCGGCATCTGCTCGATGACCCGGGTGGTGCCCGACGGACCCGGCCCCATCTGCACCTGATGATGGAGAAGGGTTCCTGCCGCCACCGTCTCGAGCAGCATCCGCCACGTGGCGGCGGGCCGCTCTACGTCACCTACCGCCCACACGAACTCCTTGAGCGGATCCCACAGGACGATCACCGAGGTCGTCTCCCACTCGCCTGTGGCCGCGTGACGTTGCCGACCCCGGAAACGCACCCCCAACGCCGGGCCATCGGCGCCGTCCAGCCATTCACCTCCCTGGTTCTCCGGTGACCACTCGCCCCAGCGCCGCAGGTCGGTGCAGACCGGCCAGATCCGCTCGGGCGGGGCCGCGATCAGCACTTCGACCTCCATCTCTGGTCCATCGGCGAAGCGCATGCCGGAACAGTACGGGCGCCGGCTCTCGCGTGCTCACGCGGCGAACGGGTCGCCGCGAAGTGGATCAGTCATTCAGCTCCACGACGACTGGGACATGGTCGCTGAGGCCGGCGCTCACCCAGTCGTCGTAGTGACCCACCTCGACATTCGTCAGACGGTCGATGAGCACGTCGGACAAGAAGCAGAAGTCGATGTGGAAGGTCCGGAGACGGTCCCGCAGGTGGAAGTAGGTCGGTCGCACCTCGGCACCCAAGGGCTCGTCGAAGAAGCGGTGGTAGGCGCTATGCAGACCCAGCTCCTGCAGCCGGCGGGCGAGGCGCGGGAATCCGCCTGCCCGGCCGACGACGTTGAAGTCGCCGGCCACGACCAGCGGGCGGTCACCGAAGGCGCGGGCATGGGCGTCGAGGCCTCGCAGAACCTCGCGCTCGTAAGCCGCTGCGCCACCGCCGCCGGAGGGACACGACCAGATCCCCAGCACCACCAGGTCTCCCACCCGGGTGGCCACCGACCAGCGGCCCGCGGCCTCGGTCACGATCGGGACCGACCCCGTACCGAACGTGGCTACCGCCAGACCTTTGCTCGGGTTGGTTCCGACCCAGTGCCAGCAGATCTCGGGTTGGAGCAGACTCGGGGTCAGCGCCCGCGGATGCTGGGCGACCTCCGCCAATACCGCCACGTCAGGGGCCATCGCCTCCAACCGCGCCCATTTGGCGTCGGTGCCTCGGCACAGGTTCCAGCAGACCAGGCGCATCGCCGTCAGTCTCGTTCAAGCGCCGGCCTCAGAGCTGGACGAGTTGCCCAGTTCGTGCGGTGCCCCGGGCCAACGGCCCGCTCATCGCAGCCGGCCGAGACTGCGCAGTTGGTCCGGCATGCAGTGCTCGACACAGACCAGCACCAGCCGGTCGACGCCCAGCTCCGCCCAGCGGCGCCGGCGTTCGTCAGCGGGATCGAGCAGGCGATCGTCCCAGAGATCCCACACCGAGTTCGTCCACGTCGATCCCAGGGCACCCGAGGGGTCGCCGTCCGCCCGCGCCAGGGCCGCGGCCCTGGCCGCCTCCGCCGTGGCCAGCAGGCCCTCGAGATCGGGATGATCGGCCCGCACGTTGATGCCCTGGGTGCGGCGCCCGGCCACCTCGGCCAGCGGACGGCTGTTGACGCCCAACAAGATCGGCGGGCGAGGGTCCGGCCGCGGAAACCCCGTCCAGCGGGGGTCTCGATCCGCCGCCCACATGGCATCCAGTAGGTCGAGCGCGTCGAGAAGTCGCCGGTGCCGGTCCGCGAGGCGGGGCGGGATATCCACTCCCAAGGCCCGTTGCTCGGCGGCGAACGGGCTCTTCGGACTGGCCCCGGCCCCGAGTCCAAACGTGAAGCGTCCCTCGGACATCGCCTGCACAGTGGCCGCAGCCGTCGCCAACAGACCGGGGTGACGGTTGGCCACGTTGACCACCAGCGTCCCCAATCGGATGCTCGAGGTGACCTCGGACAGTGCCCCGAGCAGGGTGAAGCACTCGAGCATCGTGTCACCGGCGAGCATTGCCCCGCTGAGGTGATCCCAGGTCCACAAGGTGTCGAAGCCGGCGGCCTCGGCCGTCTGCGCTGCTTCTCGTAGCACCGGCCAGGGTGTGGTGGCGGGGTTGAGCTGTATGTCGAGCTTCAAGCGCCTCTCCTTTGCGTTGCCGGGGCCTCCGGGACGCTTCCACCTGCTCAGATAGGAAGCTGGCACCCGCTCGGGCTTCTCCGCGACTCGTCCACCGGCCAGCGGGGTGGTACCCGGACAGTACGTGGTCGATCACGTGCGTCGCCCAGTGCCGCCGAAGGCCGCAGCGGTGGTTCGCCCGCGTCGCGGAGACTCGGCGGCGTGCGGAGGCGGCTCGGATTCCTGGTTGCTCTCACCAGGAATGTTGCTCTCACCAGGGAGTACGGACGAGCTCGATCCGGTTCGCCAGAACGCGAGCGGCCGGCCACGGGGGACGCGCCCGGACGTGAGCCGTCACGCCGGTAAGCTTCAGCCGCTGGTCACACGTTTCCGACCCGACATCTCTCGGGCAATAGCCGTAGCATCCCACCACGTGCCACTTCATCTGTGTGGCGCGCCTGGTTACGCGATGACTTTCGCGGGAACAAGGATCACGGCAACGACGTTGCACTAACGAACCTCGCTCGAGAGGTGGACCGAGCCCCGGGGCGTTCCCGGGCCCACCGGCCGGGCGACGGAGACAAGACGTGACCATGCACAAAGAACTCCACTTGGCCGACCGCGACCTCGTGCGCGACTACCTGGACGACATCGGCCGTCATGACCTCCTGTCCAAGGAGGACGAAGCCCGCCTCGGTCGCCTGATCGAGGAGGGTCGCGCCGCGCAGCGAAAGCTGTCCGGCGACCAGGCGCTCGCCGCTGGTGAGCGCGCCGGATTGAATCGAGCGGTGCGCGCTGGCGACGAAGCCCGCGACCGCTTCGTGACCGCCAACCTCCGGCTGGTCGTCTCGATCGCCAAGCGCTACCAGGCTTCGGGCCTCCCCCTGCTCGACCTCATCCAAGAGGGCAACCTTGGTCTCCTGCGAGCCGTCGAGAAGTTCGATTGGCGCAAGGGCTTCAAGTTCTCGACATACGCCACCTGGTGGATTCGCCAGGCGATCCAACGGGGCATCGCCAACTCGGCGCGTTCCATCCGGCTACCCGCCGACGCCACCGACGATCTCACCCGGGTGCAGAAGGCCCGCACCGAGCTCGAAGTTGGTCTCGGGCGTCAACCGCGGCCCGAAGAGTTGGCCGAAGCCACATGGCTGACGGTAGAGCGC
>JAXDQG010000055.1:0-2592 GCA_034667945.1 Acidimicrobiia bacterium
GCCATCCAGCGGCTGCGGGCGTCGCTGCCGACCCTCGGGAGGGCGCCGCATGCGCCCACGCCCCGTGAGGGCAGCGGCCAGCGCAACTTCCTGGCGGGCGGGCAGGACCGCGCCGGCTACCCGGACAAGATCCGCGATTGGGTGGAGAAGGGTGCGGCCAGCCCGTTCGCCCGGTCGATCGACGAGGTGGTCGCCCGCTCACAGCCCCGACCGCCCGAGGTATCGCAGGCGGCCGCGCACTTCGAGCTGGCCACGCATCTGTGGACCACTGGTCGACACGATCTCGCCATCACGCATTTCAACCAGGCGCACCGGCTGCAACCAGACAATTGGACGTACAAGCGCCAGGCCTATTCGGCCGTCGGGAACGAGCGCCACGGTGGAGAGTACGGCCGCTTCATCCAGTCGCCGCTACCTGGTGAGGAAGAAGACTGGCCGTTCGAGTCGGATTTCTATTCCGAAGTGGCGACCCTCGAAGAGGGTGAGTACTACCCGAACACCATCAGCTGAGCGTCACCGCACCCCGCAACATCAGTCCGTTCTCGCGCCCAGATGCCTACCTGCATACCAAGCGGGTATAGGAAAGCCGCGAGCGGCTGCCGCCTCGGCCGCTGCACTAGACGACACGGAGGTAGCACCATGGTGGCTATTGGCTTGCTCTTGCTGGCTGCTGCGGGGGTCACCGCCCTCGCAGGGTTCTGGTCCAACAGCGGTGGGGGCCACATCATCCCGGGAGGCTTCGACCTCTTCGGTTACAACGTCACCGGATCACCCGGCCGGATCTTCCTCTACGGGGTGATCGTTGGCGTCGTGGGAATGATTGGCTTGAGCCTCTTGCTCCGAGGTCTGCGCCGCGGCGTCAAGCACAAGGTCGAAACCCGGCGAGAGCGGAAGACCTACCGCCATCGGACCGAGACCCTCGAGGAGGAGCGCGATCGTTTGGCTCGCGAGCTCGAGGACGAGCGAGCCGCGCATGTCCGCGACATCGAGGACGAGCGGGCCGCTCGGTCGCGTGAGATCGAAGAGGAGCGAGCGACGAAGGATCGTGACATCGAGGACGAGCATGGGGCGAAGGATCGTCAGATCGAGCAAGAGCGGGCCGCTCACGCCCGTGACATCAAGGATGAACGCGCTGCTCACGCCCGCGTCGTTCGCTGACCTCGAGGCCAGGCGACCGGGTGGGCGGTAGGGTGCCCGCAACGTCACGGGGGTGCGCGGTGGTCACGAGGGGTTCGGCGCGTTCGTCAGGGCCGAGTTATCAGTCGGTGCTCCAGGGGGACCCCCGGCCGGGTCCCTCATCGACTCGGGTCGAGCGCTTCGACTGGCCTGGCGACGACCCCATCGACCCGGCGCGCTACACCTCCCGCGAGTTCGCCGCCCTGGAAGCCGAGCGGCTGTGGCCTTCGGTCTGGCAGATGGCCTGTCGGCTCGAGCATCTGCCCGAGGTCGGTTCCTACGTCGCCTACGAGGTGGCCGACGTCGGGCTGATCATCGTCCGTACGGGGCCCGACGAGATCAAGGCGTTCCACAACTCGTGCCGGCACCGCGGGACGACCCTGGTTGAAGGGATGGGCAGGGTGAACCAGCTCCGCTGCCCCTTCCATGCGTGGACGTGGAACCTCGACGGCACCCTGCGGACCATCCCGGCTGACTGGGACTTCGCCCATTGGCCGGCCGAGAACCTGTCTCTGTCCGAGGCGGCCGTGGCCACATGGGGCGGGTTCGTCTTCGTCCATCCATCACAGTCGCCGTCCGCCGTCAGCGAGCCGTTCGAGCAGTTCAGCGCTCCCTTGGCTGAGCATTTCGCCGACCACCCGCTCGGCGATCGCTATGTATTCGCTCACGCAGCCCGGGTGATCGACGCCAACTGGAAGGCCACACAGGAGGCGTTCCTCGAGACCTATCACGTGCCGGCGACCCATCCGCAGGCTGCTCGGTTCGCCAACGACTGTGAAGCTCAATACGACACGCTGGGTCCGAACCTGACCCGCATGCTCGAGGCGATCGGCCAGCCGGTCAGCGCGCTCATCGGCAGGGTCACCGAGCAACAGATCGCGGAGCGAGCGCAGCACGCGCTGCCCCGGGAGTTCTGGCGGGATGTGCCGAATGACGTTCGAGCACGGGACGTCCTCGGGGAGCGCTACCGCGAGGCGCTCTCGGCCATGTGGGGCGTGGATCTGTCGTCCGCCTCCTACGCCGAGCTGCTCGACACCAACCAGTACCACCTGTTCCCGAACTTCTTCCCCTGGTTGGGCTACTACCTGCCCCTGGCGTACAGGTTCCGGCCGTGGGGGGACGATCCGAACCAGAGCCTGATGGAGATCATGATCCTCCACCCCCGGCCCAGCGACGGCACCCAGGTCGAAACGGCCCCGATGCAGCTGCTCGAGCCGGGGGAGAGCTGGTCGCACGCCCGTGGTCTGGAGCAGCTGGGGGGCGTGTTCGATCAGGACACGAGCAACCTGGTGCGTATTCAGCGAGGCATGCGGTTCCGGGGACGTGACCCGCTGATGATCGCCGACTACCAGGAGATCCGGATCCGCCACTACCACCATCGGCTCGACCAGGTACTCGGCCTCGCCTGATCTATTC
>JAXDQG010000056.1:0-6739 GCA_034667945.1 Acidimicrobiia bacterium
CGCGAGGCCAACGTGCATCGCCTCGCCGAGGTGTCCGTCGACAACATCGACCAGTGCGCGGCCCAGGGCGTCCCGTTCGCCCGCGAGTACAGCGGCATCCTGGACAACCGTAGCTTCGGCGGCGCCCAGGTCAGCCGTACGTTCTACGCCAGGGGCCAGACCGGCCAGCAGCTGTTGTTGGGCGCCTATCAGGCCCTGGCACGTCAGGTGCACCTGGGAACGGTCCAGTTGTACAACCGCACCGAGATGCTCGACCTGGTGGTGAAGGACGGGCGTGCGTGCGGCATCGTCACGCGAGATCTGATCACCGGCGAGGTGCACAGTCACTCGGCCCATGCCGTGGTCCTCGCCACCGGCGGTTACGGCAACGTCTATTTCCTCTCGACGAACGCCAAGGCATCAAATGCCACGGCCATCTGGCGTGCCCATCGCCGCGGGGCTTACTTGGCCAATCCGTGTTATACGCAGATCCATCCCACGTGCATCCCGGCCTCGGACGACTTCCAATCGAAGTTGACACTGATGTCGGAATCACTGCGGAACGACGGACGCATCTGGGTTCCTCTCAATCCGAGCGATACGCGCCCGGCGCACCAGATCCCCGAGGCCGATCGGGACTACTACCTCGAGCGCAAGTATCCGGCATTCGGCAATCTGGTCCCGCGCGACGTCGCCTCCCGTAACGCCAAGACCATGGTCGACGAGGGTCGCGGTGTCGGTCCGCTGAAGAACGGCGTCTATCTGGACTTCTCCGAGGCCATCAATCGCCTGGGTCGCCCCGTCATCGAAGAGCGCTACGCCAACCTCTTCCAGATGTACGAACGCATCACGGACGAAGATCCCTACGTGATGCCGATGCGCATCTACCCCGCTATCCACTACACGATGGGTGGGCTCTGGGTCGACTACAACCTGATGTCCAACCTGCCCGGGCTCTACGTCCTGGGCGAGGCCAATTTCTCCGATCACGGCGCCAACCGCCTGGGCGCTTCCGCTCTCATGCAGGGACTGGCCGACGGCTATTTCGTGCTGCCTTACACGATTGGCGACTATCTGGCAGGTATGCTCGGCCAGAAGCCGGTTCCGACCGATGACCCCGCCTTCCGCGCCATCGAAACGGACGTGGACGAGCGGGTTCGGCGCCTGCTCTCGGTCAATGGCAAGTACTCCGTCGACCATCTCCACCGAGAGCTCGGCAAGGTGATGTGGGACCGGGCTGGTATGGCGCGAAACGAAGCGGGGTTGAAGACCGCTATCTCGGACATCAGCGCCCTGCGCGAGGACTTCTGGAACAACGTGAAAGTCACGGGCGACGGAACCTCGCTGAACCAACAGCTCGAGAAGGCCGGCCGGGTGGCCGACTTCATGGAGCTGGGTGAACTGCTCTGCCGCGATGCGCTGCATCGCGAGGAGTCGTGCGGTGGCCACTTCCGTGAGGAATCCCAGACGGAGGACGGCGAAGCGCTCCGTGACGACGACCGCTTCGCCTACGTCGGAGCATGGGAGTGGGCGGGTGACGGAGCGCCGCAGAAGCTCCACCGCGAAGAGTTGAACTTCGAGTACGTCAAGCTGGCACAGAGGTCCTACAAGTGAGCGATCAGCGCATGCGCATCACGCTGCGGGTGTGGCGACAGGCCGGCCCGTCGCAACCAGGCGCGTTCGAGACGTACTCCCTCGACGACGTCTCACCCGAGATGTCGTTCCTCGAGATGCTCGACGTCCTGAACGAGCAGCTCATCGACCAGGGCAAGGAACCGGTCACCTTCGATCACGACTGCCGTGAGGGCATCTGCGGCAGCTGCGGCATGCTCATCAACGGCAAGGCCCATGGCCCGGAGCGGGGCACCGCCACCTGCCAGTTGCACATGCGGAAGTTCCACGACGGCGATCACATCACGATCGAGCCCTTCCGGGCGGCCGCCTTCCCGATCGTGAAGGACCTCGCCGTCGACCGGGCGGCCTTCGACCGCATCGTCGAGTCCGGCGGCTACATCGGCGTACCGACCGGTAGCGCACCCGACGCCAACCTCATCCCGGTGCCCAAGCCGGTGGCCGATGCCGCCATGGACGCGGCCGCCTGCATCGGTTGCGGGGCCTGCGTGGCTGCCTGCCCCAACTCAGCCGGGCAGCTGTTCACATCGGCCAAACTCGCCCACCTCAACCTGCTGCCACAAGGCCAGCCCGAACGTTGGGCCCGGACCGAGGCCATGGTGGAGACGATGGAGGAGTACTTCGGCTCCTGCACCAACCACGGTGAATGCCAGGAAGCATGCCCCAAAGAGATCTCCATCGACTTCATCGCGCTGATGAACCGTGACTACGTGAAGGCGAAGTACCGCAACCGCCAACTGCTCGGACAACGCTGATCGGCCAGGCTCCGCCTACCAGTCCTCGGGGCGGGCGTTCGCGCCGTTCCGGCCACGCGGTTTGTGGCGACGTCTCCCCGGGGCCGTTGCAGAAACCCGTCTGACGGGTACCCGTGGGCCGAGATCGAGATGCCGGGCGGATAGGGCGGCCTTGATGCTGCAGCCCTTGCAAGTGCAGGGGCGTGACATCAACTCGGCCCGGTCCGAGCAAGAAGTCGGGCGAATGAAGCGCTCGTCAGGGCAGCGGCGCGCGTCGCAGTCGCCCGCAGCTGCAGGAGGACGCAACTGGAACACGACCACGTCGGCGATCACCGCGGCGCGTTGCCCCGTTCAACGCGGTCAGTCGCCCCGCGGACGTTGCGCGCGGCGCGCCCCGTGGCCCGGCGGGCGATCTCGGGGCTGCGTGAGCTCCCTCCTTGGGGAGACACCACGCAAAGCCTGGTAGCGCTGGCCCTCAACTCCACCACGAGCTTCGTCGCCGGCACGATCCTGGCCGCCATCACCGGCACGCTCGAGGCCGTGCCTGGCCTCCTGATGCTGGTTCCGGCGGCTATCGGCCTGCGGGGCAACGTGTTCTCGGCATTGGGCAGTCGGCTCTCGACGGCGATCCACCTCGGTACGTTCCGGTTCTCGGCCCGGCGCGACTCTGTGCTGGTCCAGAACGTTGCCGCGGCAATGGTCCTGACGATGGCGGTCTCGGTGCTGCTCGCCCTGGCCGCCAAGGGGCTGGGCATTGCCGTGGCCATCGATCCCCTACCCGCTCCCCTGCTGGATCTGGCGCTGGTGGCGGTGCTGGGCGGGCTGCTGGCGTCACTGGTCGTACTGGGGGCCACGCTGCTGTTGACGTTGGGTGCCGTTCGCTTCGAATGGGACCTGGACAATCTGGTGGCGCCCATCGTCTCGACGCTGGGTGACGTGCTCACCATTCCCGCGCTCTGGGTGGCCGCCCAGCTTCTGCACATCCGCCTGGTGGCGCAGGGACTTTCGGTCCTGCTGATGCTGGCGACGATCGTGGTGTTCGGCATGGCCTGGCGGGCCCCGTTGCCGACGCTGCGCCGGGTGACCCGGGAGTCGCTGCCCATCCTGTGCGGCGCCGCCGGCCTGTCGATGCTCGCCGGCTTGACGCTGCAGTCGAAGCTGGGCGTCTTCAATCGCTACAAGGCGCTCTACCTGCTCGAATTGGCCTTCGTGTCGTCGGCCGGTGCGCTGGGCGGAATCCTCTCCAGTCGGCTGGCCACCGGCTTCCAACTCGGCACCATGGACCCCGACACCCGACCGGGCCGAGCCGCCCGTCGGGCCGCGCTGGCGGTTGCCGGTCTGGCGGTGCCGGTCATGATCTTCAACGCCATCGGGGCACATCTGGTGGCCGTCGCCTTCTCACAGAGCACGCCGGGTCTGCTCCGACTGCTGGTGGCGACGGCGGTGGCCGGCGTCTTCACGATCGCGTTCGTGCTGGCCGTCGCCTACTACGGCACCCTGGCAGCCTTCCGGGTCGGTCTCGATCCGGACAACTACGGCGTTCCGCTGGTGACCTCATCGGTCGACTTCGTGGGCGCGCTGGCGCTGGTGATCACGCTGATCTCGCTTCATCTGGTCTGAGCTCGACCGTCCAGCCGGCGTCGTCGGCCCGCTGCAGCCGGCGTTCGACCACCAGCCGACCCTTCGGAGTGGGTAGTACGGCCACTGCTCGGCCCACGAGCCGTGACGTGACCGGTCCCGCCAGACCAGTCGGCCGGACGTGACTGCCCCACGGCAACCCGGTTCCCCACCAGTGGGTGCGTTGCCCGGTGCCCTCGAGGTCGAAGGCATCCGTGCCGACCAGCACCTCGCCATGGACGCGGCCGTCGTGGTCGTAGCCGCCGTCGGGCCGTCGAACCGGCGGTTGCGAACCGAACTCCCACTCGAGGTCGTAGCCCAGTCCGATGCGCTCGCCGCGGAAGCCGCTCAGGGCCTCGTCGGGGTCGTCCAGGCGCAAGGCGAACGCCTCGAGTCCGTAGGACCAGTGCCGGAAGGGCGTTTCGCAGTTGTGGTCCGCCCACAGCCCCTGGGCGCGCAGCTCGAGGCCGTTCCGGGGAAGGACGATGTCGGTCTCGACGATGGTCACCAGCGGCTCACCTTCCTGGACGAGCGACGTCCAGTACCAGCACCGGCTCATCGCCGGCCAGAGCATGACCGTGATGTGTCCGCCGAAGGTGGCAAGCGGTGACCGGAACGTGAGGTCGAAGACCTCGCACCAGGACGGGTCGGCCGGAGGTGGGTGGCGTCGCTCGTCGAGGGGATCGGGCCACACCGCGGGCAAGCTACACGGGGAGCCGGTCCGAGCCGGCCGCGGGTCGATCGTCCGCAGTAGCCGATGTCCACCGTCTAGCCTCGCACCGATGCCAGCCCAGCCCAGCCGTCGTCCGCCAACCCCCTGAGCAGCGATGTCGGCATATCTGAGCGACGAATGGGTCGCCGAGCTCAACGAGCTGCTGCGCGCTGTGACCGCGCCGGTTGATGCTCCTCCCCTGGTCGTGCAATACGAGGTCACGCAGGCTCCCGGTGGCGACCGGCGCTGGTATCTGGCGTTGCAGCCGGGCACCGTCCAAGCAGTCGTAGGCGCGGCCGCCGCCCCAGATGTCACCTTCGTCCAGGACTGGCCGGTGGCCGTCGCCATCCAGCTGGGCCAACGGGCAGCTCCGGAGGCCCTGCTCTCGGGCGACGTGCGGGTCAGCGGCAACCCCACCACCCTGCTGCCATGGACCGCCGCCCTCCGGCACGTCGAAGCGGCCCTGGCAGAACTTTCTGGCCGCACCCAACTCCTCGAACCGCAAGGCTGAGCGGTCGTGCCCGAGCTCCCCGAGGTACAGGCCCACGCCGAGCGGCTGACCGCGGCCTACGCAGAGGCAACCCTCGAACGGTTCCGGCCGCTCAGCTTCGTGGCCCTCAAGACCGCCTCTCCCCCGCCGGAGGATGCCTACGGCCGACCGCTCGATGCGGTCACCCGGCGCGGGAAGTACCTGCTCGCAAGGTTTGGAGACCGCACGTTCGTCGTCCACCTGATGCAGGGTGGCCGGCTCAAGCCCGATCCGAAACAGGCGGCCAAGCCGCGCGGCGGCGTCGCCCGCTGGCTCTTCGCCGACCACCCGGCGTGGCTCCTGACAGAGCAGGGCACCGAACACAAAGCGGGCGTGTGGGTCATGGCTGGCGACCCGCTGATCCAGGCACCGCTCGACTCGCTCGGTCCCGAGGCCGATCAGCTCGACGAGGCGACCATGGCCGCGCTGCTGCGCCAACAGTCCATGCGGCTGCACGGCTTCCTGCGTGACCAGCACATGCTGGCCGGGCTGGGACGGCGGCTGGCCAACGAGGTCTGCTGGACCGCGCAGCTGTCGCCCTTCGCCTCGACCTCGAAGCTGACGGACGACGAGGTCGCCCGGCTGGTGGAGGCCATTTCCACCTGTGTCGCCGAGGGCCTGGCCTACGAGCGCACCCGCGACGACATGAGCTCGTCCGCGGAGCGGCCCGGAGCCACCCACCACCGCACGGGCGAGCCCTGTCCACGTTGTGGCGACAAGGTCCGGGCGGTGGAGTACCGGGCCTACACGGTCAACTACTGCCCGACGTGCCAGACCGACGGCAAGATCCTGGCCGACAACACAACCAGCAAATTCCTGAAGTAGTCAGCGGGGCCGCGGCGGACCGTGCTCAGTCGGCCCGTCGCATCACGGTGATGACGTCGGACACGTAGTCCTGGAAGAGCGGCGGCGGCAGATCGTGCCCCATGTCGTTGTAGACCACCAGCTTGGCGTGCGGAATGGCCGCCGCTGTGGCCTCGCCGCCCGAAAGGGTCACGAGGGGATCGGCCCGGCCGTGGATCACCAGCGCCGGCAGGTCCAGCTGACCGAGCTGCTCAGTGCGGTCGTGGGCACCGATGATCGCCGCCAGCTGGAACGCCGCCCCGGTAGGCCAGAACATCCGGTCATACGTCAGTCCAGCACGCTCTCGCCGATAGCTCGGGTCGTACAGCGGGCCGGAGATTATGCGCCACAAGTTCACCTGGTGCTCGATGTACGGGTCGCGCTCGGTAGGCGGGGGCGTGGCCAGGGCGCCCAGCGCTTCCGGACTGGAGGTCCCCACTGCGGGATTGCCCGTGGTGGACATGATCGACGTCATGGACCGCACCCGATCGGGATGCTCGATCGCCATCAGCTGCACGATCATCCCGCCCATCGACATGCCGACCACGTGGGCCCGGTCGAGGCCAAGGGCGCTGAGCAGATCGATGCCGTCGGCCGCCATGTCGGACAGCGTGTAGGGCGGAGCCGGCGTCGGCTGGCCCGCCAGCCGCGCCTCGAACAGGGCCATCACGTCGGGAGGGGAGCCGTCGGTCT
>JAXDQG010000057.1:0-5470 GCA_034667945.1 Acidimicrobiia bacterium
CACGTCCAGTGTCTTGCCGTCGCCCACGTAGTCGGGGCCCCATACGCGGTCGATGACCGTCTCACGCGGCAGCACACGGCCGGCGTACGCCAGCAGCAGCGCCAGCAGCTCGAACTCCTTCAAGGGCAGCTCGTACTGATGGCCCCGGATGGTGACTTCGTGACGTTCCAGGTCGACCGCGACGTCACCAACCTCGAGGCGCTGTCCACCGGGCATGTCACCAGGTCCGGCCGCGCCGGACGGCAGGACGGGAACGGCCCGCCGCAACACCGCCCGCACCCTGGCCACCAGCTCACGCAGGCGGTACGGCTTGGTGATGTAGTCGTCGGCGCCGACTTCTAGGCCGACAACCGCGTCGATCTCGGCGCTCTTCGCCGTCACCATGATGATCGGAACGTTGGTGCGAGTGCGCAGCTCACGGCAGACGTCGATGCCGGAGAGCCGCGGCAGCATCACGTCGAGCAGCACGACATCGGGCTGCACCCGGTCGAACTCCTCCAGGGCGGCTACCCCGTCGGTGGCCGCGGCCCCCCGGAAGCCCTCCCGTTCGAGGCCGAGCGTGAGGGCGTCAACGAAGGACTCCTCGTCCTCGACCAGCAGCACGAGCGGGAGATCGGCAGGCGGTGTCACGCAACCTCCGTTGCAGCGACGGTCCCTGACCGGGACCGTGGATCAGCGGGAAGGGTCAGGACGAACGTGGAGCCTTCACCCTCGCACGAGCGCGCGGTGATTCGTCCATCGTGGTTCTCGGCGACGTGGCGGACGATGGACAAACCTAGGCCCGTGCCACCCGTCCGTCGCGAACGGGCCTGGTCGACCCGATAGAAGCGCTCGAAGATGCGGTCGAGGTCGCGCGCCGGGATACCGATGCCGCGGTCCTCGACCTCGATGGCCACATTGCCCTCGTCGTCCACGGGCAGCGTGCGCAGCACAACCAATGAGTTGGCGTCGGAGTACTTCACGGCGTTGTCGAGCAGGTTGAACACCGCCGAGACCAGCTGGCGGCGGTCGCCGCGGATACGCACGGCCCGGTCGGCCAGATCGAGCCTGATCTCGATGTGCCGCTCGTGCGCCGCGCCCGCCACCCGGTCGATCGCTTCGACCAGGGCGTCAGCCACCACCACCGCCTCGCGCACCGGCTCTTCGTCGTTCTCGATGCGGGACAGGAGCAGGAGGTCGTCAATGGTGCGCGACACCCGGACAGCCTCGGCATGCAGACGATTCGCCAATCGCAGCACCGGTTCGGGGGCGGTCACGGCAGCGGACATCTCGACCACCATGGTTTCGGTCAACAGCGCTATGGCGCCGATCGGCGTGCGCAGCTCATGACTGATGTTGGCCACGAAATCCCGGCGGACCTCTTCGAGGCGCCGACGCTCGGTGGTGTCCTCCAGCAGCACGATGGCGCCCCCGCCAGCCAGTCGACGGGCCTGCACGTCTACCACCATGCGGGGCGTCCCGGCCGGCTCGACCGGACGACGGGCCGCATGCGCACCGTTGTGCGACACCGCCGCAACCAGTTCCCGTGCCGCCAGCTCGACCAGCGCATCACGGTGGCGGGCATCGATGAAGCGGCGGCCCAGTGCATTTCCCATCGTCGGCCGGCCCGTCCGGTCGTAGACCACAGCGCCCTGGGGCACGGCATCGATGACTGCCTGCAGCCGCTGGTCGGCGGCCTCGGCTCGGGCCCGCTCGGCCTCCACGGCGGCATGTTCGGCCCGCGCCAGCCGTCCCTCGTCCCGCCGGACCACCGAGCCACGAATCACCCAGCCGGCCAAGCCGGCCAGCAACGCCACCAGCACGACCGCCGGCGCGACGATCATGGGCTGTCCGGCGCTTCCCCGGGGTCACCGTTGTCCACACCGAACCTCTCCGCGGAGGCGGCCATCGCCTGACGGGCCTTCACCCGAGCGGCTCCTTCATGCTCGGGCAGTCGTCCGTCGGTCATGAACCGCACCCGTTCGCCGATGTTGACCGCATGGTCGCCCACCCGCTCGTAGTAGCGGCAGATCACCGCCAACTGCACTGCGGCCTGCAGGTCGATGTCGCCGGCGGCGTGCGCCTCGAAGATGGCCTGGACGAACTCGGCCTGGAGCAGGTCGAGTCGGTCGTCGATGTCGTTCAGCGCGGCGCCCAGTGGCCCGTTGCGATCGGAGAACGCGTCGACAGCCAGTCTCAACAGCCGATCCGCCTCGTCGCTCATCTGCTGGATCAGCCCTCGTAGACGGGGCGGAAGCTGGACGCCGTACATGCGACGGGCACCCTTGGCCACGTTGACCATCAGATCGCCCGACCGCTCGATGTCGGCGTTGATCTTCATGCTGGCCACGATGGCCCGCAGGTCGGACGCCATGGGCTGCTGCAACGCCAGGAGCTTGAAGCAGCGCTCTTCGATGTCGATCGAGAGGGCGTCGACCTCGTCGTCGTGCATGATGAGCTCGGCGGCGGCATCCATGTCGTAGCTGAGGAGGGCTTCTGTGGCCCGGACGATCACGTCGCCCACCATGGCGGCAAGACGAACGACTTCGACGCGCAGCTCGTCGATGTCGTTGTGCAGTGCCTTGCGGTAGTCATGGTTATCGGGCACCCAGGGTCCCTTCAGCGGCGAGAGCCATCAGTTGCGGCTCGAGTCAGAACGTCGATCTGTCGGAAACGGCGGAACCTGCGGCCCCGGTCAGCCGAAGCGCCCGGTGACGTAGTTCTCCGTTCGTTCGTCGGATGGGTTGGAGAAGATCTTCGTGGTCTCATCCACCTCGACGAGGAGACCGGTTCGAGTGTCGCGCTCGCCGGTGACCTCGACGGTGAAGAACGCAGTGCAGTCTGAGACCCGGGCTGCCTGCTGCATGTTGTGGGTGACGATGACGATTGTGTACTCGGCCTTGATTTCCTGCATGAGGTCCTCGATGCGCCCCGTCGCGATGGGATCGAGCGCCGAGCACGGCTCGTCCATGAGCAGGACATCGGGATCACAGGCGACGGCGCGGGCAATGCACAACCGCTGTTGCTGTCCACCTGAGAGTCCCAACGCAGAGCTGCCCAGCCGGTCTTTGACCTCGTCCCAGAGGGCTGCCTTGCGGAGGGACGACTCCACGACGCCGTCGAGTTCGGACCTGGCCGTCCGCTTGGTCAGCTTGGTCAGCTTGGGACCGAAGGCGACATTGTCGTAAATCGACTTCGGGAAGGGGTTGGGCTTCTGGAACACCATGCCGATGCGTCGCCGCACCTCGACCGGATCGACGCCCGAGCCATAGAGATCGACGTTCCGGTAGTGGACACCTCCCTCGACACGCGCCCCGTCGATGAGGTCGTTCATGCGATTGAAGCAGCGAAGCACCGTGGATTTCCCGCACCCCGAGGGTCCGATCATGGCGGTGATGCGGTTCTCCGCGACGCGCAACGTGACGTCTCGAACCGCCCTGAACGAGCCGTAGTAGACGTTCATTCGATCGGTATCCAGTACCACCGCCTCGTCGGGAACCGATCCGTCCGCCGGCGCGTGCACAGTCGTCGGAATCTGGCTGTGCGCCATGTTTTCGGGGTTGAGGACCTTTTCTGTCACGTCCATCACCTCCTGGTCCCGGCTCACCGCTTGGCGATTCGAGAGGTCACGAGCCGGGCCACGATTGTGAGCACGAGAACCAGCGCGATGAGGGTGAATGCCGCCACCCAAGACCGCTGTCGTGCTCCTTCGAACGGGGCGGCGGCATTCGCGAAGATCAGCTGGGAAAGGGCGACGTTGGTGCCCTTGAAAGGGTTCCAGTTGGTGCTCTGCGTCAAACCGATCGTGAACAGCAGCGGCGCGGTCTCACCGGCGGCTCGGGCCACCGCGAGGAGAGCGCCGCTGGTGATGCCGGGCACGGCCGTGGGGAGCACGACCGTGATCACCGTCCGGGACTGACTGGCCCCCAGCGCCAGGCTGGCCTCGCGTAGGGCGTTGGGCACCAGGCGCAGCATCTCCTCGGTGGAGCGGATGACGATGGGCAGCATCAAGCAGGCCAGTGCCAGCGCCCCGGCGAAGCCCGTCTGGGACTTGAACCGCAAAACCCAGATCGTGTACACGAACAAGCCCATCACGATGGATGGCACACCGGCCATCACATTGGCGAAAAATCGGATGATCGAGGCGGTACGCGTCTCCCGCCCGTATTCATTCAGATAGATGGCCGCCATGATCCCCAGCGGGACCGCCATCACGGTTGCCGTCAGGGTGATCACCACGGTGCCGACGATCGCCGGCCCGATGCCCGGGCCTGACCGGCGGGTCGCCGGGATCGGCTTGGTCAGCATCGACCAGCTGAGGTGGGTGACAGCCTGTTTGGTCACATAACCGATGATGAAGGCGAGGGGAACCACCGCGACCAAAACCGCCACCCACATCGCGATCGTGGCCAGACGATCGGTCCAGGCCCGCCTGGGCGAGATCGTGCGCACCAGCACAGACCGGGCGTCGTCCAGCTCCGGTCGCTCGCCAAGGGTCGAAAACATGGCCGCTCCCTCAGACCTTCTCGGCCCGGCCGAAGATGGCCCGAGCAGCGACGTTGATGAGAATCGTCAGAAAGAAGAGCACCACGCCCAACCCGATGAGCGCAGCCCGATGCGTGCCGGACGCCTCACCGAACTGGTTGGCGATCACGGCGGGCATGGCGTCGCCCGGGGCGAACAGGTGGGCAGTGATCTGGGGGCTCGAGCCGATGACGAGCGCCACGGCGATGGTCTCACCCATCGCCCGGCCGAGCCCTAGCATCACCGCTCCGACCAAGCCGACCTTGCCGTACGGCAACACCGAGGCCCGGATCATCTCCCACCGGGTGGAGCCCATGGCCAGCGCGGCTTCACGCAGCGAGTTCGGCACGGTCATGAACACCTCGCGACTGAGCGAGGTGATGATCGGCGTGATCATGAGGGCCAGCACCATGCCGGCCGTGAAGAAGCTCGCACCGCTGACGGGGGGCCCGAACAGCGTCTTCAGGATCGGAATGCTGGAAACCCAATTGGCGATGTCCCGGTACACGGTGTTGCCCAGCGGCTGGCGCAGCAAGGCGATGGCCCAAAGGCCGAAGACCACGGAGGGAACGGCAGCCAAGAGGTCGAGCACATAGACGACCGGCTGGCGCACCCGCCGCGGCGCCACTTCGGTCAGGAAGAGGGCGATGCCGATGCTGACCGGCATCGCCAGGACGAGGGCGATCGCCGAGACGACCACGGTCCCATAGATGAACGCCAGCGCCCCGAACTTGCCCTCGTTCGGGGACCAATCCTTCGAGGTGAGATAGCCGAAACCCTCCTGCTTGAACGCCGGCCACGCCTCTTTGGTCGTGGAGACGGTGATCAGCACAAGGATCACGAAGACGAGGAGCCCAGCCCCCAGGCAGACCAGTCGGAACGACCGGTCTGCCAAATGGGAACGTGAGGTCGAGAGCTGCGAGGGGGGCGCCTCGGGCGCCACGGTGGCGGTCATCGGGCCCTTCCT
>JAXDQG010000058.1:0-7530 GCA_034667945.1 Acidimicrobiia bacterium
ACCAGGGCGACCCAATCGTCGTCCCGGCGTTCCTCCACCACCCCCAACGGCCGGTAGGCCGCCTGCACCACCGACACCTGGGCTGGCGACAGGCCGCTGAGACCGAGCCATCCCCCGGGGCGCAGGCGTTGCACGATGGCGTCGGCCAACCCGACGAGCACCTGGCAGGCGATGTTGGCCAGCACGACGTCGTAGCGCACGGGAAGCGCCGTCAACGGAGCGTCGGTCACCCGCACCCGATCGGCGACGCCGTTCCTCGCAGCGTTCCGCCGGCTGGCCAGGAGGGCCTCGGGATGGATGTCGACCGCGGTGACCTGTGAGGCGCCGAGCCGGGCAGCCACCACCGCCAGGACCCCGCTTCCCGACCCCACGTCGAGCACCGAATCGCCCGGCCGGAGTCGTGAGACCAGCTGGCGCAGCACCAGCCGAGTGGTCGGATGGGAACCGGTCCCGAATCCCCGACCCGGGTCGATCTCGACAGTGGGCGGTCCGACGTGCCGAGACGCCTCTGACCAAGGAAAGCAGATCTGCACCCGGCCGTCGATGGCAATGGGCGCCGTGTGCTTCTGCCAGACGGTGAGGTGGCCGCCGGTGAGCGGGCGGGCCACGGCCGGCCAGCCATCGGCGCGCAAAGCGTCGACCGCGACGGCCGCGGCCCGATCGCTGCTGAAGCTCCCGTAGACGAGGACACGGTTGGGGCCGACCCGGCGGCGGTGGAGCGCGGCGGCGGCCTGCCGGCGCAGCGCGGCTTCTGCCGACTCGATCTCGTCCGGCCCGGCCGCCACCACGACGAGAACCCCGCTGGACACGGCGCTGCACGCTAGCCGCGCACCGGCAATCCCGATCCCCCGCCCCCGCCGGGCAAAGGCGCGCTAGCGTGCCGGCTCATGGGCCTCGGGGGTGTGTCCCATATCGCCATCGGCGTACGGGACATGGATCGTTCGCTGGCGTTCTACCGCGATCTCCTCGGCATGCGGGTCACCCGCGACCAGCAGGAGCGCACCGGCAGATCGGCCATGTACGCGCGAGAGGACAAGTCCGGTCGGCGGGCGGTCCAGCTGCGCTGGGAAGACGACCCGGAGGCGCCGTTTCTGGTGCTGTCGGAGTTCCCGGCCACCAGCGGGGAGGCCATCCGCTTGGACCAGGTGGGCATCCACCACGTCGCCTTGTGGGTGAGCGACCTGGAGCAACGCGCCGACAAGCTGAGGGCGGCCGGTGTCCCCTTCGTGCTCGACCCGATCGAGGTCGACGCCGCCGGCTACGACGGCGCCCAGGGTGAGCGGGTGATGACCTGCCTGTTCCAGGACCCGGACGGCATCATCCTGCAGCTCGATCAGCGAGTGTGACCGTCGGCGTCCTCAAGACCCGGTCGTCGACCAGTGCCACGGCTCGCTGGGCAGGTTGTACAGGCCGTAACGCTCGGCGTTGGCCGCCAACCACTGGTACTCGGGCTTGGCCCGGCTGCGGATGAGGTCGCCGTCGACGATGAAGTCGATGGCCAGGCCTTTCTCGTGCATGGAGCGGCCCGGGCGGGCCACTGGCGGCGAGCACGACGACGACGGCATCTCCCAGATGGCGTAGTCGCTGGCACCGCACACCTGGCGACGAATCTCGATCTGCTCGGCGGTGCTCCGGTAGCCCGAGCCGTCGAGCGTGATGCCGTCGGCCTCCGCTTGGGCCAGCAGCGCCGCCACCTGCGGCGCGATGTCAGCGCTGACCTCGATGCCGCGGACGCTGGCCACGGTGACGCTGCCGCTGGAGCGGACGGCCGAGGCCGAGAAAGCCGAGCCGGGGGAAGCCGAGCCGGGGGAAGCCGAGCCGGGCGAAGCCGAGCCCGAGGACGGGGGCGCCTTGGTGTTGACGGCGGCGGCGGCCAGGGCAGCTTCCGCCTGCTGGCGGGCGAGGGCGGCCTGGCGGGCCAGCTCGGCCTGCTGGCGCTGGATCTCTGCGGACAGGTCGCCGTCTCGCTGGGCCAGGCTGGCCGCCTCGGACAGCGCCCGGTCGAGACGGTCCTCGATTCCGGCCGCCACTTGGGCGTGCTGCGCGGCCGCGGCCTCCAGGTCCGCCAGGCGGGCAGTCTGCGCAGCCTCGGCTGCGTCGGCCTCCTGACGAGCGGTCTCGGCTTTGTGCCGAGCCCGTCGGACGTCGTCCTTGCGCGACTTGACCTGGTCGATCACGTCGTCGAGCCCTCGTAGCCGGAAGCGGGCCAGCGCATTGCGCTTGGGCGCGTCGAGCGGCGACCCGCCCAGCATCACATCCGCGTCGACCTGGTCGGGCGGACGGATGTACGACGACAGGGCGAGCTCGCGCAGCTCCGAGCCGAGGGCATCGAGGCGGCCCTGGGCGGCCTGTTCCTCGCGCTCGGCGGCGCGGATGTCCTCGGTGGCCTGCTGCAGCGCCCGCTGCGTGTCCGCCAGCAGATCGCGCTGCGCGGCCACGTGTGCGGTCAGCACGCCCAGCGCCGCGGCCACCTCGGCGTCCGAAGCCCGCAGAGTGTCGATCTGCCCGGCGACTTCGACCTGCTGGCGTCGGACCTCGTCGCGTTGTCGGGTGACGTCGTCGACCGAGCTCTGCGCGGCGGCGCTCTGGGCGAGCGGATCGAAGGAGCTTGGGGGGCCGAGCACGCCTAGGAGGAAGAGCAGCACCGTGACGATTTCCCGGTGGTTGCTCACCGACCACCCCCCGGAGGAGAACTGCGGGTGGCGCGCCGACGGGGAACTCGCTGGCCGGCGGCGCGTCGGCGGTCCATCGCCTTGTTGTAGTCGAGCCCGCCCCGCGGCAGCGCGGATGGCCCGCTGGAGCGCGGATGGCCCCGCGGCAGCACGGATGGCCCAGCGCGAGCGGGGCAGCCCGTTCAGCCCGAGAGTGCCGCCCCGACGCCACCGCCGGACGTCGCCGATCCGGCCGCTCCCGTGGAATCGACCTCTTCCTTCCCTCCCGCAGGCATCGCCTCCCCTCCCGCAGGCATCGCCTCCCCTCCCGCGGGCATCGCCTCCCCTCCCGCGGGCATCGCCTCCGGCGGCAACAGGTGGCAGGCCGCCTCGTGGCCCAGGCGAACCGTGGTCCAACCCGGCTCGACGGTGGTGCAGACGCTCATCGCCTGGGGGCAGCGGGGATGGAACCGACAGCCGGCAGGGATGGCGAGCGCGGTGGGCACCTCGCCGCGAACAGCCGGCGTCTCGGTGACGCTGTCGGGATGGTGGGGCAGCGCCGCCGCGAACAGCGCCTGCGTGTACGGATGTGCCGGGCGCAGGCAGATCGTCTCACTGTCGGACACCTCCACGAAGCGACCGAGGTACATCACCCCGACCCTCTGGGAGAGGTGCGAGACGGTGGCGAGGTCGTGGCCGATGTAGAGGTAGCTGACACCCAGCTCACGCTGCAGGTCTTCCAGCAGTGTGATCACCTGGGCTCGTATCGAGACGTCCAGCGCAGAGACCGCCTCGTCCAGCACCAGGAGGCGGGCATCGGTGGCCAGTGCGCGAGCGATGGCGATCCGTTGGCGTTGACCGCCGCTGAACTCGTGGGGGTACAGCCGCGCATGGTCGGCCCGCAGCCCGACCAGTTCGAGAACTTCATGGACCCGGGCCGTGATCTGCACCTTCGTCATCGAGGTGTGGATCTCGAGCCCCTCCCCCACGATGTCGCGTACCCGCATGCGGGGACTGAGCGAGCTGTAGGGGTCCTGGAAGACCGCCTGCACGGCGCGGCGATAGCCAAGCAGCTTCTTCCCGGACATCCGGGTCACGTCCTGGCCGTCGAAGCGCAACGTGCCCGTCGTCGGCTCCTCGAGGCGAAGGATCAGCTTGGCAATGGTCGACTTGCCGCAGCCTGACTCACCCACCAGCCCGAACGTCTCACCCGGCGCGATCGTGAACGAGACGCCATCGACCGCTCGCACCCATCCGCGGCTCCCGCGTCGGGTGAACCCGCCCCCTCCGGCCGGGAAGTGCTTGGCGAGGCCCTCGACCTCGAGCAAGGGAGCGGTCATGGCTGCAACTCCCGTGCCAGCCAACAGGCGGAACGATGCCCGAAAGCCACCTCGATCGGCGGAGGGACCTCTTCGCGGCAGTGGTCCATGACGTGGGGACAACGCGGGGCGAACGCGCAGCCGGCGGGCAGCTTCGAAAGGTCAGGCGGCTGGCCCTCGATGCGATACAGCGCCTCTTTGGACCCCAGCTTGGGAACCGAGCGGAGCAGCGCCTCCGAGTAGGGATGGCGAGGCCTGCCGAAGATCTGGCGAACCGGCCCCTGCTCGACAGCTTTGCCGGCATACATGACCACCATCTCGTCGCACATCTTTGCGACGATGCCCAGGTCGTGGGTGACGAAGATGATGGCCACGCCGGTCTCGTGCTGGAGTGCCTTCAACAAATCGAGGTACTGAGCCTGGATCGTGACGTCGAGGCTGGTGGTCGGCTCGTCCGCAATGATCACCCGCGGCCGACCCGAAAGCGCGATGGCGCCCGCGATCCGCTGCCGCATCCCGCCGCTCATCTGGTGCGGATACTCCCTCATGCGCACTTCGGGCGACGGAATGCGGACCGATTCGAGCAAGGAACGAACTCTTTCACGGAGCTCTTTCCCTCGCATATCCCGATGGTGGTAGGCAGGTTCTCGGATTTGGTCGTACACCGTGAACAGCGGGTTGAGCGAAGCCATCGGGTCTTGCAGGATCATTGCTATGTCCCGGCCCCGTATCTTCTGCATCTGTTTGGCAGAGAGCTCCGTCAACTCGACACCGTTGAGCTGCACAGACCCGCTCGTTATTCGTGCGCCGGGGGGCAGCAACCGCAGGATCGAGAGACAGGTCGTCGTCTTGCCACAGCCCGACTCCCCGACGAGACCGATGGTTTTGCCCTCTTCTAGCCGGAAGCTGATGCCATCGACAGCATTCACGACACGGGCGCCTCCGAACGTCCGGTATTCGGTGCGTAAGTTGCGCACCTCGAGAAGTGCTGGCTGACGGCTGGCACCCGAATTCACGTCCACAGAACTCTGGCCCCCCTGTCTGCGGTGGGCGGCAAGCCTACGGCTGAACTTCACCCAGGACAAGGGCTCTAGTTAACAAACTCCTTGCCTAACCTTGTCTCCCGACCTAGGGTGCGGCTCAGGGTCTTGGTCTGACATGGGATGTTCACCTGCCACTGTCGTTCCGGGCCGCAGTCGGGGGACTATCCGGGGGAAAGAGACATGCCTACCAGGCGCCTGCTTACGCGCGTCCTGACCGCACTTATTGTCGTCAGCGCGCTGGCTTGCGGAAGCTCGTCAAAGGCGAAGGAAGGCTCGTCGAACAACACCGGCTCGGTGATGACCGACGAAGCCCTGACAACGACAAAGGGCAACGCAGCATCCACCACGACAGGCCCTCGCGGCGTACCCGCCGGCAAGGTCACGTACGGATGGCACTTGACCATTCCCCCGGTGTGGCTCGACCCGCAAGAGGCGCAGAACGTCATCACGCCTTATGCGATCATATACGCCCTGCACGATTCCATGATCAAGCATTTCCCCGGGCAGCAACTCCAGCCGAGCCTCGCCGAATCATACAAGCTCGCCGATGACTACAAGAGCGCGACGTTCACCATTCGTGCAGCCGCGAAATTCCAGAATGGCGACCCGGTCACCAGCGAGGACGTGAAATTCACCTACGAGAATTATCGGGGTACGCAAGCCAAGCTCTTCAAGGACAGGACCGAACGCATCGAGACGCCGGACGCCCGCACGATCACGTTCTACTTCAAGGAACCATTCCTTGATTTCCTGCTCATGTACGGAACGCCGGCTACTGGCATCGGCTGGATCGTGCCCAAGAAGTACTACCAGCAGGTCGGACCGGACGGGTACAAGCAGAAGCCCATCGGTGCGGGGCCGTACAAACTCGTCCGCAACACGTCGTTCACCGAGCTCGAGTTCGAGGCGATGCCGGACTACTGGCGCAAGTCGCCCCACGTCAAGACCGTCGTCTTCAAGGTCATGACCGACGACGCCACCCGCTTCGCGGCGCTCCAGACCGGTGAGGTCGACTTCATCAACGTCATCCCCGGCGCGTTGCTCGACGCCGCGAAGAAGAATTCCCAGATCACCTTGGCCCAGGTCTCGACGGCCCCGTGGTGGCTGGAGCTCGTCGGGTGGGACAAGCCCAACAGCCCGTTCCACGATGTGAGGGTCCGGCAGGCAGTCTCGTTGGCTCTCAACCGCAAGGAGATCAACGACGCCGAGACCGGTGGTTTCTCCAGGATCGATGAAGGCAACTGGATCCCACAGAACCTCGACGGGGCTCTGCAGAAACAGGACATCAATCCCGATTGGTACGCCTTCGACCTCCCCCGGGCCAAGAAGCTGATGGCCGAAGCGGGCTATCCCAATGGCTTCGAGGTGCAGCAACTGACGCCTCTCGCACCGTATTGGCCTCTGGCCGAGCGCGTCATCACGCAGCTCGCCGAGATAGGCATCAAGACGAAGCTCAACAAGATGGAGCGGGCCACCATGGTGGACCTGATGACCAAGGGCGTCGACGCCCTGCCGGGACTGACGCTCTACGCCTCTGGGCTGAACGGCGACGCGGCAGCTCGCATCCGGGCGTTCGGCATCTGTGGCGGCGCCAGCTCGCGCACCTGCGTCCCGGAGGCTGACGCGAAGTTCGCCCAGTACGAGAAGTCGACCGATCCTGCCGAGCGGACACGGCTCATCAAGGAAGTCCAGAAGATTTACAGCGATCTCTACGCGTTCCCATACGTGTACAGCATCGGGTTGACGATGGCCCAAGGGCCGAGAATTGCCAACGACTGGCATGAGA
Organism: Acidimicrobiia bacterium; assembly: GCA_034667945.1. GTDB lineage: Bacteria > Actinomycetota > Acidimicrobiia > Acidimicrobiales > CAIXPF01 > JAXDQG01. The sequence continues at coordinate 6,800 of JAXDQG010000058.1, forward strand.
TCTGGTTCGCCGTACCGCAGTATCCCTACATCTACCCGTGGGAGGACGTCCGTCTGAAGGGATGAGGCGGCGACCACTTTTGTCGCTTTCGGTCGGCGTCGCCCGAAAGGCAAGCACTACCGAGCAAAGGCTTTCGGATGGCCACATTCATCGCCCGGCGTCTGCTCTACAGCCTGGTCACACTCTTTGTCTTGAGTCTGACAGTGTTCCTCATCGTCCATCTCACCGGCGACCCGGCCCGTCTGCTCGCCGGCGCTGAGGCCAGTCCGGATGAGGTGGCGGCAATTCGGCGGTCATTGGGGCTGGACAGGTCGCTGATGTCCCAATATTGGACGTTTGTCAACGATCTGATCCACTTCGATTTTGGCCGATCCTTCAACTTCCGCCAGCCTGTGCTCGACGTCTACCTCGATCGTCTACCCCGCTCGTTGCAGCTGGCCGGTGCGGCCTTCACTCTGTCGCTACTCATCGGTATACCATCCGGAATTCTGGCGGCGGTGAAGCCCCGGTCCTGGGCCACAAAGATCGCTAAGGTCGTCAGCCTGACCGGGATGTCGGTGCCGAGCTTCGTCATCGCCACGACGATGATCTACGTCTTCTCGGTACGGCTCGGCTGGTTGCCCACGTCGGGGCACGGCGGCGTCCGGCACCTAATCATGCCGGCGATTTCACTGGGGTGGTACTTCGCGGCAGTAACCATGCGACTGGTGCAATCCAGCATGCTCGAAGTG
>JAXDQG010000059.1:0-16321 GCA_034667945.1 Acidimicrobiia bacterium
CACCGAGATGGCCCGGCGTGACCACGAAGAGCGGTGGGACGTCGACGTTTTGTCTAATTTCTTGAATCGGCTCGCCGGAGAATCCGATCAAAAGCTGAAGAGTGTCAGCATCGATAATCGTGTGACCGATGCACTTGTAGCCGGGCGCGTCTCCGACTGTGCTCTTCTCAATGTCGATTCTCCCCCGGCAGGTCGAGGACGTAGTCCACCCTCACCGGCCGGGCGGAAACGTGCAGGCCGGCGTAGTGATTCACCGTGAAGTTGCCCAGTGGGTGGGCGCCGGCTGACGCCGCGAGCCGCCAGGCGAGGGTTGCGAGTCCCAGCAGCACGGCGCCGGTGAACAGCCCCGACAAGCGGCGGAGGGTCATCGGTGGTTCCTCCAGCTGGGAGTGTCGATGCCCAGCTGGTCAGCGAGCGCAGCCGCTTCGGCCCGCACCGCGGGCGAGAAGGTGAACCAGGGGTTGGCGTCGATGCTCTGGCGGAGCTCCACCTTGGCCGCATCGACCTGGCCGACAGCGGTCAGTGCCGCGGCGGCGTGGTAGTGGAGCAGCGGGTCCTTGGTGCCCAGTCGGCCGGCTTCGGAGAGCGCGGCAATCGCGCCCGCATCGTCGCCAGCCCGGTGACGGGCCCAGGCGAGGGCATCGGCCGCGTAGATGGTCTTGCGGGCCGAATAGGCGCTCGCGGCCAAGCCGAGCGTGGCTTGCGGTTCGCCCCCGTGGTCAGCTTCGAAGAGGGCTTGCTCGAGGTCGACGGCTGCGCCCGATGCCTGTTGCAACCGATACGTCAGACGCACCAGCTCGTAGTTCCGGGCCGCATCTGCGCTGCGTCCAAGTCCAGCCTGCAGATCGCCGAGCAGCGTGGCGGCGGCGGGCAACGGCACCTTCCGGACCAGTCGATCGAGCCGGTCGATGGCGTCGGTCGTGCGTCCGGCGACGGCTTCGGTGCGGGCGAGGCCGATGACGGCGCCCGGCAGGTCCGGCGATAGTCGGAGGGCCTCGTCGTAGCGGCGGGCAGCCTCGTCGACTCGACCGGACTGCCAGAGGATGTCGCCCTGAAGGCTGACGATGGTGGCGACATCGAAGGCTCCTGCGGTGTCGGAGGGGCCGACAGCCGTCGTGCCTCCACCCGCCACTTCGGCTTGCACCATGGCCACCAGCGCGCCGTCGAGATCGCCGCGCAGCTCTCGCTGATAGGAGGCGCGCGACAGGGCGGGCAGCGAGGGCCGCTGGTCGAGCATCCGTTGCAACGTGGCCTGGGCCTCGTCGTATCGGCCGAGCTCGACCTGGGCGTCCACGACGACCCCGAGTGCTTCGACGTTGTCAGGCCGGCGGCCGAGCGCGGCCTGGCCGAAGCCGAGCGCTTGGTCGAAATGGTGCAACGACAATGCCAAGGTCCCCTGGAGCACGTCGTTGGTGGGATCGGTCGGCGCTAGCTGCCGGGCCCGTTGCAGCGCGCTGGTCGCCCGCTCGTAGGACGCCGGGTCAAGGGTGCGGATGGCGTCGCGCAAAGAGGCGCTGCCGAGCTGCTGCCAGGCGTGCGGATCGTCGGGGCGAGCGCGGGTGGCCGCGTCCAGGGCGGCGATGTCCTGCGACCCGGTGCCGGCGAGGCCGACTTGCGCCGAGGCGGGGCCGGTCACGGAATCGTCAGCCGAACTGCTTCCGCGTCCGGCACCATGGAGGAAGCGTCCGAGGGAGAGCGCGATCAGGAGCAGAGCTATGGCCGGCCCGATCCATGAGAGCGCTTTCCCCGGACGTGGACGTCGTGCCTTGCCGTCCGCTGCGGAGCCGCCAGCGGCCTCGTGGCCGTCAGCCTCCCCGCGGATCACGACTTCAGCGCTGGCGTCGGCGTCCATTTCTCCCCGTGTCTCTAGCTGTTGGTTCGGTCGGTTGTGCTGTCCTGAGGCCGATCAGCGGCTTTCGTAGCCCTGAATGGGAGGGGCCACGTAGGGGAAGTTCGACAGGAACGGCACGTCACTTCGGTCGACGCCATCCGTCAGGATGTTGTTGGGCGCCTTGTTGAATTCTGGTGTGAACGGAGTCCCGCCGGCCAGCGCCCGCAATTCGATGTCGACGACGTCATCAACCAGACGACGGCCATTGGGGAAGCCGTCGTTGTCGCCCGCCAGTAGGCCCAACCGGTTTTGCTTGTTGGGGTCTGTCTGGGTCGGCTTGATGGCGTAGTTGAGACGGATCATCTCTGCCGGCTGCACATTGTCGGGCTTGTTGACCCCGTCAATGCCGGTGAGGAAGATCGCGGCAATATCAGCCCGAGGAGCAGGCGGGACGTTGACCCCCGGATAGAGCACCGGGATGAGTCTCGACGGCTCGGGATCAAGCACGAACTGGCCGAATTGGGCGTCATCTTCCGGTTCGGAGGCGTTGAACTTGTCCTTCTGCCCCAGTGGGATGACGACCTCGTTCACCAGCGGCATGCCGAGGCGGGAGACCTCCACCCAGCGGCCGTAGTGCGCCGGATCGGAACCTTCGTGCCCGAGGACCCGGGTCGACCGGCGATAGGTCGTCGAGTAGACGCCCGCGACCGTGTCGCCGATGCCGTAGTGGCGCTTGAACTGCTCGATCAACGCGATCGGGATCTGCACCACGACGGCGTGCACGTTGTACCGCTTCACGTTGTCCACGCCAGGGGCGTTAGGTAGGGGAATCAGGTGGGCCTGGTTGAGCGGGCGCAGGCCCGCCAGGTCGAAGACCGAACCCAGGTCGACGAAGAAGGGGTCCTTGCGGGGACCCGCGAAGACCCTCACGTCACCGGATCCGGTGGGCAGGTCGTAGACCGCCTTGGACCCCAGGTTCTGCTCATAGGTAGGCGTGGACCGAGGCCCGATGTTGGCCGGCGGCACCACCAGGTCTTCGCCGAGCACGGCCTTGTTCCCGTCGAAAATCTGGGTGACGGAGTAGGTCTGCCGCATGTTCCAATTGGGGTCGTCCAATGAGGAGATCGGCCCGCTGTTGTAGAGGAAGGTGTCCGGGTTGGTGATCTGTGTCTTGAACCGGAACTGATAGGTCAAGTCGTCGCGGGCGTCGCCGTCTAGATTGAGATTGATCTCGTAGAGGACGTCGTCACCGAATTTGTGGAAGTTCGGACCGCCGGCCGGTTCCTCGAGCGGGATCCAGTTGGCGACGACGGTGATCGAATCCGGGCGGTCGGGGCTCACGAACGCATAGGTGTCCGTGTTGTCCGCCACCGGATCTTCGGTGATGAGTGGCGCCTCCCGGTGAGACGACGCCGCGCTGGTTTGTAAACCCAGACCGGTGGCCATGATGGCCGCAAGCCCGAGGCCGCCGAGGGCGGCAAACCCTCCACGTTTGGGTCTTTTCATAGAGATCTCCCTTGTTGCCTTTTGAGAATTGCTTTCACGCGTATGCGTCATTGGTCAGATGTCAGGACGTGAAGGGCCTCCTCTTGTCGACGGAATCGTTTGGCATGTGCCCGGGGATGCACCGGCGGGAGCGGGCGGTCCGGCCGCCGCCGGCAGCATTTGGTCGTTACGGCATCAGCACCCCGACCACCAGCCACCGGTCGCCCACGGGCGCGACGACCGCACGCATCGGCACGGGCGAGCGAACGGGCACGAGTCGCGCCCACGTCAGTGCTTCGGGCCCGAAGGCAGCCACCACCGGGGCCGTGTCCATGGCCTGGTCGAGCGCGGTGGACGCTCCCACGGTCGGCTCACCCTTGGCGGTACACAAGCGGTCAGCGAGCCCAGGCACCCCGACCAACCCGCCCGACCACTCCTCGGCCGGACGGCGACAGCCGGGTTTGCGGCGCTCCGCGGCCCACTTGACCACCGCGGTTGCCGCGCCGTTGGTGTCCGTCGGGAGCTGCGCCTGGAACGTCGAGTCCGAGTAGCGCACCCGCCAACCGCTGTCCTCCGAGGACAGCACCCAGGTCGCTTTGGCCGTCGCCGGTGTGAGACCGCGAACCTCGTCCAAGGCGGGCTGGAAGGTGACGACGCCGGTCAGGGTCACCGCGCTCCCCGTCGAGGGAGTGGTTCGAGGCGCGGTCGTGGCGCTCGTGGCCGGCTGGGCAGTCGTGGCGGGGGTGGTGGTCGGGGTGGTCGTGATGGTCGGCCCGTCGAGGGCCACCGAGACGAACGTCGGGAGCTGACGTTGGCGCGCCCGCCAGCCGGCGGCGCTCGACGTCGACGCTCTATCGGCCGACGAGAGCAAGGCCCAGGCGGTGTCGAAGTCACCCGACGCCTGAGCGCTCACGAACCCCGTCACCGCCGCGGACGGGCTGGTCGGCGCAGCAACCGGCGAGGGCGGCGGTGGCCTGTTCTGCGGGGGGAACGTCGGCAGGCTCGCCGGCAATGTCCAGTTCATAGCAGCCCGCCCGGAACCCGGCTGGCCGATGGCAGCGCCGGTCGGGGTGGCGGTGTCGGACTGCTTCGCCCGGGACCCGGGCTCTGCGCTACCGCCCCGGCAGCCCGCCGCCACGAGGCAGGCCACTCCCACGACGACCACACCGAGCGTTGCACTTCGCCTCATCGCCCGTGCCCTCCCTCCGGTTCTGCCACTCGTTCGTTGCCGAGGGGCTCCCGGATCGCCCGATGAAGCAAAAAGGTCCCGAAACATCAGAATCACCCGACGTCGAGGCTCGGCTCTCCGCCACAGCCGCCGAGGTGCCAGTAGCGCCGCGGTGGCTTCGTCTCCTGGCGGTGCAGCTCCTGTCGACCAGGCCGGCTGTGGTGTATTGCGGCGACCGCAGCGCAGATCGAGGATCGCGCTCGGCCGCCCGAGTGGGTGCCGTCCACGGTCGGCCCGCCGCGCAGGGCTTCCCTATCCCAACCCGAAGTAGCCCACCTGTTGGCCCCGGCGGTCAGCCGTTTCGGGCTGGTGCGCGGCCGGCGAGTTCTATGAGTTGCCGGACCTCGCTGTTCGGCAATTCATCGAACCGGCTGGCCAGATCGAGGAAGCGCCCGATGTCTCGATGGCCGAGCCCCCGGGCCAGGCAGTCGCGAACCTTCGCCAAATGAGCGGCTTCGGAGATGGGCGGCGATCCCCACATGCCTGGTGGGCCATCGCAGCGCTCACGAACGGTCTCAGCCCCAATATCAACTTCCAATACGACATGCATGTCGTCGAAGCTTCCTGGGATGTCGGGCGACATGATCAGCTCGATCTTGCGCAACAGATCTTGCATGTCGGGCTGGCGAAGCCGTTCATCGGCGAACGTGGACAGGCTGACGCTGCCGTCGAGGAGCGCCGCCGCCACCGTGAACTGCAGGCTGAACTTGCCGGCAAGACCGGTCGGCGGCAGCGGACGGTCGACGTAGGCCATTACCGGCGTCGTGAGGCGCGCCGCGCTGATCTGCCCGGGATCCCGGAACTGTGGGCGCACCGACAGGGCAGCCGTGATACCGAAGTGCGTGCCGAACTGACAGGGAAACATCTTGATGGCATAGCCGGGCTCGAGGATGCGGAATGGCGGACCGAACCGGAGGAGGTCGGTCGCCACGAAGTTCGGAAAGAAGGCGTCTGGTAGGCCTTGTGGGGCATCGAAGATGTCCGGATTTGCCGTCATACCCTTGGCCGCGAGCAGAGCGGCCTCCAGCCCCGCCGCAGTCGCCTGCCCGCAATGCATCGCTTTGGTCATCGTGCCGACATTCGCGAGAAGGCTGCCGGAGCGTGATGCCGCAATGCCCATAGCGCAGCAAAGCTCCAGCTCGTCCAGCTCCAGGAGGTGGCCAGCAGCCACGGCTGCGCCGATCGGCCCGACAACTCCCGGAGGGTGAAAGGTGAGGACGCTCGCCTCCCATTGGTGTGATGCCTGTCGAATCCAGCCCTGCACCTCAACACCTTTGACGAGGGCGGTCAGCACCTCGTCGCCGGGTGCGTCGGTCACTTCGGCCAGGGAGAGGATGGCGGGAAGCGTGGTGGAGAGCGCATGGTTCGCGGGACTCCACATCGGCTCGAAGTCGAGCACATGCATGGCAGCACCGTTCAGCGCCGCGGCCGAGACGGTTCCCAACTTGCAGCCGTGGCCGATCACGCTCGCCAGCGGCCGAGACCCCTGCGCCCGGTGATGATCGGCGAGCACGCGGACCGCATTCTCCTGCGACCCGGCTACCGCCACGGCCAAGCCGTCGAGCACCAGCCGTCGGGCAGCGTGCAGCGCCGCGAGGCTGACATCGGCTCGTCGAGTCTGCACGATCTTGCGAGCCAGCTCCGACGTCACCGTCATGGTTGCCTCTACGAGACTGGTTCTGAGCTGGTCGGGGAGGGGAGATTTGAACTCCCGACCGCCTGCTCCCAAAGCAGGTGCGCTACCTGGCTGCGCTACTCCCCGGAAACTGGTGCGACGACCCGGCCAACCGACCCGCCGTCTGCGACCCCTGACCCTAACAGCAGCCCGGCTCGACCCCGAGCGCCGAGGTTCTCCGAGCCGCTCCCACTGGCGCGTTCTGCCCTCCGGGCTCTGTGCTTACCGCTAGGGTCGGCGACGAGTCACACCGTGCCAGGGGGCCGGTGCCGCTCGATTCGGATCGCGAACGACAGGGGGGTCGTACCGTGCCGCAGATCTCATGCACCTTTCCGCCCGTGCCGGCCACGCCCGACCACATCGCTCTGGCGGAACAGCTCGGCTACACGAATGCCTGGTGTTACGACACCCCCGCGCTGCAGGTCGACGTGTGGATGACCCTGGCCCGTGCAGCCGATCGAACCAGTCGCATCGGCTTGGGCCCGGCAGTCATCATCCCCTCACTCCCACATGTCGTGACGACGGCGGCCGCCATCGCCACCCTGGTCGACCTGGCGCCCGGCCGGACCTACGTCGGCGTCGGCACGGGCTTCACCGGGCGACTGGCGCTCGGCCAGCGCCCTCTACCTCTGGCCGCGGTGCGTGATTACGTCGAGAAGCTCCGGGCATTGCTGCGGGGCGAGCAGGTGGAGGTCGACGGAGCCCTCGTCCAGCTGCTCCATGGCCCCGGCCAGGCGCCGGCACGGCCGATCGAGGTGCCGTTCTTGTTCGCCACCGGCGGACCCAAGAGCATCCAGTTGGCGCATGACATCTTCGACGGTGTGTTCACCGTCGTGCCGGAGCCGGGCTTTGCCTGGTCGGCGATGGTCGCCCTCGGCACGGTCTTCGAGGATGGCGAGACCTACGACTCGAAGCGTGTGATCGAGACGGCCGGGCCGGGTGCGGCCGTGCTCGCCCATGCCGGTTCCGAGCACGCGCTCATGGACGGACTCGATCAGGCTCCCGGCGCGCAGGATTGGATCAGGGAGATTCAAAAGGTGCCGGCCCGAGAGCGCCACCTGCGCACCCACGTCGGCCATCTGACCTACCTGAACGACATCGATCGCAAAGTCATGAACGGGACGATCGTGCAGCAGCTGACGTTCTCGGGGCCGCCCGACGAGCTGCGCAAGCGCTTGGACGATCTCGGCCAGGCTGGCGTGACCGAGGTGCTCTTCCAGCCGGCCGGCCCCGACATCGAGAATGAGCTGACCAAGTTCGCCCGCATGGCCGGCATCGGCTGATCGCCAGCGGCACGAGCGTTGATCCGGGCGGTTCCCCGGTGCCGAAGGGAGGTTGAGAGCAGCGAGAGGCTGCGCGGATAGGGGAAGGGCCGCCATGACACCGACGTTCAGACGATTTTGCGGGGTCGCAGCCCTGGGTGCGGGCATCGCCGGTGTCGTGTACTCCGTGACGTTCGTGGTGGTCGTCCAACGCGGCTCGGAGTGGGCCAAGTGGACGTCGTCGATCGCGCTGCTCGCCGGTGCCCTCCTGATCATCCCGACCGTCTGCGGGGCCTACTTCACCTTTGCGGACCGCGAGCCGGAGTTCGCGCTGATGGGCCTGCTCATTAGCATCGGAGGCGCCTTGGGATCGGCGAGCCACGCCGCCTGGGACCTCGCTGTATACGCCAACCCGCCGGCGATCTCTCCGGACGATGCGCCCTTCCCCGCGGATCCCCGCGGGTTCGCCACGTTCGCCCTTGTCGGCACCGCGGTCGCCCTCTTCGGTTGGCTGGGCTACCGGACGGATCGGCTGCCGACCGCCGCGGTCGTGTGGGCGGAGGTGACCGCGTTGGCGCTGGTGATCATCTTCATCGGCCGGCTGACGGTGCTCGACCCCAAGAGCGGCCTGCTTCGGCCGCTCACCGCCCTGACGGGCTTCGTGCTGAACCCGGTGATGCTGTTCGGCCTGGGTCGACACCTGCTTCTGGGCTTGGCTGTCCGAGAGGACGCCGGCGACGTGCGCCTAGCCCCGGCCTGACACCACTCGGGCGTTTGTGCGGACGGGCGCCCGAATGCCGGGAGGGCTGCGGCGCGCTGGCCATGGGTAATCCCGGCTATCTGCAGTGCAGCAACTACACTGCCCCCTCCGATGCGCAGCACCGTCGAACCCCTCGAGGGGAACAAGGTCAAGCTCTCCGTCGAGGTCGACGCTGAAGAGTTCGACAAGGCCGTAGACGCCGCCTTTCGCAAGTTGGCCGGCCAGGTGAGCATCCGGGGATTCAGGCGGGGCAAGGCGCCTCGGAGGGTGCTCGAGGCGCACTTCGGGGGCCCGGGTGTCGCTCGTCAGCAGGCCCTTCAGGACGCCCTGCCGGACTACTACGCAGAAGCGATCCGCACCCACGAGGTCGACGTGATCGCCTCGCCCGACATCGATATCACCTCCGGCGCAGAAGACGGCCCGGTGGCCTTTGACGCCGTCGTGCAGGTGCGGCCATCGGTGAAGGTGTCGGGCTACGAAAACCTCCAGATCACCGTGCCCCGCCCCACGGTTGCACAAGAGGACATCGACGAGCGGGTCACCCGGCTGCGCACGCAGCATGCCGAGTTCGAAGCGGCAGATCGCGCCGCGGCCGATGGGGATCAGGTGCTCGTCGACATCACCGGCTCGCAGAACGGTGAGCCCATCGAAGGGCTGGTCGCCGAGGACTACCTCTACGAGGTGGGTTCGGGCGCGGTCGTGCCCGAGATCGACGAGAACCTGCGAGGGGCCAAGGCGGGCGACTCCGTCGAGTTCGATGCGAAGCACCCCGAAGAGGGTGAAGACAATCTGCACTTCGTCGTCGAGTTGAAAGAAGTACGCGGCTCGGTGCTGCCCGAGCTCACCGACGAGTGGGTGGCGGAGAACACCGAGCACGCGACGATCGACGCCTGGCAGGAAGACCTGCGCAACCAGATGCAGCGGGCCCGGCTGGTCGGGGCGAACATGGCGCTGCAGCAGCACACGGCCGAGGCATTGGCCGAACTCGTGACCGACGAGATCCCCGATGCCATGGTCGAAAGCGAGGTTTCGGCCCGCGTGCAGAACTTCGCCGCCCGGCTCCGCCAGCAGAACATGGAGTTCGGGCAGTACCTGCAGCTCACGGGCACCACGCCGGAGCAGCTCGTCGAGCAGCACCGCCAGCCCTCCATCGAAGCCATCAAGGTCGACTTGGCGTTGCGGGCCGTGGGCGAGACCGAGGGGCTCGAGGTCACCGACGAAGACCTCGACAACCACTTCGCACAGCTGGCCCGGCAGTACGGCATGGATGCTGGGGAGATCCGTGAGAACTTCGAGCGCGCTGGGCAAGTGCCCGCGGTACGCTCGGAGATCTTGAAGGGCAAGGCACTCGACTGGGTTCTCGAGCGAGTGTCGGTGGTCGATGAAGACGGCAACGTCGTCGACCGTGCGGCCCTCGAACTCCCCGACACCGATCAATCCACCACCGAGGACGCAGTCATCGAAGAACCAGCCCAAGGGCTGGAGGAGGACGGAGAGTGAGCACCAACGACGCGGCAACCCGCCTGGCGTCCCTGGCCGTGTCGAGCCGCCACGATCTCGTACCGGTGATGAACTACCTCGTTCCGACCGTCGTCGAGCAGACGAATCGCGGCGAGCGGGCGTTCGATCTCTTCTCCCGGCTCCTCAAGGAGCACATCATCTTCTTGGGCACGCCGATCGACGACACGATCGCCAATCTGGTCTGTGCCCAGCTACTGCACCTCGAGTCGGAGAACCCCGACAAGGACATCAACATCTACATCAACAGTCCTGGTGGCGACGTCAATGCCATGTTCGCCATCTACGACACGATGATGTACATCCGCCCGAGCGTCTCCACCATCTGTTACGGACAGGCGGCATCCGCCGCCGCCGTGCTGCTGGCCGCCGGCGCAGAGGGCAAGCGGCTGGCGCTGCCGCACTCTCGCATCATCATCCACCAGCCCTACGCCGGCGCGCAGGGCATGGCGTCCGACATCGAGATCGCGGCGAGCGAGATCCAGCGCATCAAGGATCAGCTCGAAGCTGTGCTGGCCCGGCACACCGGCCAGCCCGTCGAGCGCATCAATCGGGACACCGACCGCGACTACGTCATGACGGCCGAGCAGGCGAAGGATTACGGCCTGATCGACGAGGTCCTCCTATCGCGAGACATCGTCGACAACACTGGGCCCATTCGTTGAGGCGCTGGGACGGGGACGAGGGAGGCCGGGGGCGTGGCGAAGTTCGGTGAGCAGACCGAGCTGCTCAAGTGTTCGTTCTGCGGAAAGTCGCAGAAGCAGGTCAAGAAGCTGATCGCCGGACCCGGCGTCTACATCTGCGACGAGTGCATCGACCTGTGCAACGAGATCATCGAAGAGGAGCTCTCGGCCGGAACGGAGGTTCGCTTCGACGACCTGCCGAAGCCGCGGGAGATCAAGTCCTTCCTCGACGACTACATCATCGGGCAGGACCACGCGAAGCGGATCCTGTCGGTAGCGGTCTATAACCACTACAAGCGGGTGCAGTTCGGCTCCACGCACGACGCAGATGTCGAGATGGCCAAGTCGAACATCCTGCTCATCGGCCCCACCGGCTGTGGCAAGACGCTGTTGGCCCAGACGCTCGCCCGGATGTTGAACGTGCCGTTCGCCATCGCGGACGCCACTGCGCTGACCGAGGCCGGCTATGTCGGTGAAGACGTCGAGAACATCCTGCTGAAACTCATCCAGGCTGCCGACTACGACGTCAAGAAGGCCGAGACCGGCATCATCTACATCGACGAGATCGACAAGATCGCCCGCAAGAGCGAGAACCCCTCGATCACCCGCGATGTCTCCGGCGAGGGTGTTCAGCAGGCGCTGCTGAAGATCCTCGAGGGCACGACGGCCTCGGTCCCTCCGCAGGGCGGGCGCAAGCATCCGCATCAAGAGTTCATTCAGATCGACACGACCAACGTGCTGTTCATCTGCGGCGGCGCCTTTGCCGGGCTCGAGTCGATCATCGAGAGCCGGCTCGGTCGGAACTCGGTGGGCTTCGGGGCCAAGCTGCGGCAATCGCAGGACCATTCGGTGGACGATCTGTTCGCCCGCATCCTGCCGGAAGATCTCCTGAAGTTCGGGCTGATCCCCGAGTTCGTGGGCCGCTTGCCGGTCATCGGTGCCGTCAACTCCCTCGACCGGGAGGCCCTCATCCGCATCCTGGTCGAGCCGAAGAACGCGCTGGTCAGGCAGTTCCACAAATTCTTCGAGCTCGACGACGTCGAGTTGCACTTCACCGACTCGGCCTTGGCGGCCGTGGCCGATCAGGCGCTCCTGCGAGGCACGGGTGCCCGCGGGCTGCGGGCCATCCTCGAAGAGGTGCTCTTGGGCGTCATGTACGACCTGCCGTCCGAGAAGGACGCGGTGCGGGTCGAGCTCGACGAGCACCATGTGCGCGAGAAGGTCTACCCCACGGTGGTGCGGCGGCCGCACGCGGCCCGTACCCAGCAACGGCCGCGGAGGGCCGCTTCGTAAGGTGGAGTACGCCGAGGCGCTCGAAGCACTCGAGCGCCATATCAACTACCCCACATGGGGTCAGGGCGTCATCCGGGCCGGCGCAACCCACGGCCTCGGCCTCGAGCGCATGGAGAAGCTGGTCGAGGTGCTGGGCCAGCCGCAGTCGGCCTATCCCGTCATCCACGTCACCGGCACCAATGGGAAGGGCTCGACCGCTCGCGTGGTCACCAGGCTGCTGCAGGCCTGCGGGCTCACCGTCGGCACCTACACCTCGCCGCACCTCGAGCGGTACAACGAGCGCATCCGCGTCAACGACGAGGACGTCAGCGACGAAGCCTTCGCCTCCGCCATCGCTACGGTAACCCGTGTCGAGCCGATGCTCGACGAGCCGCCCTCTCATTTCGAGTTGCTGACCGCGGCGGCCTTGACCCATTTCGCCGACATCGCCGTCGACGTGGCCGTGGTCGAGGTCGGTCTGCTCGGCCGCTTCGACGCCACCAATGTGGTCGACGCGGATGTCGCCGTGGTGACCAACGTCGGACGGGACCACACCGACTTCGAGGGCGATTGGCGCCGGCGCATCGCCGAGGAGAAGGCCGGCATCATCAAGGAGCGTTCACGCCTCGTGCTTGGGCCGGTCGGGTCGCGTCTCGAGGAGGTCTTCCTGGCCGAGCGTCCCGCCGACGTCTGGCACCACGGACGGGATTTCGACTGTGACAGCAATGCCTTGGCGGTCGGCGGCCGGCTCGTGACCTTGCGGACCCCGTTCCACCAGGTTCCCGAGCTGTTTCTTCCGCTCCACGGCGCCCACCAGGGCGAGAACGCAGCCACCGCACTGGCCGCCGCTGAAGCCTTCTTCGGCCGGCCCCTCGCTGACGACGTCATCCACGAAGCGTTCGAGCAGGTCACCATGCCCGGTCGCTTCGAGGTCGTGCAGCGCAACCCCCTCGTCGTGCTCGATGGCGCCCACAACCCCGACGGGGCCGAAGCGGCCGCGCGAGTGCTGGCCGAGGAGTTCACCGTCGACGGGCGTCGCACCCTGGTCGTTGGCATTCTCACGGGCCGAGACCCCGCGGAGATGCTCAGGGGATTGGGCGCCTCGGAGTTCGATCGGGTGATCTGCGTCACCGCTCCATCACCCCGCGGCCTCCCATCGGACGAACTGGCGGCGGCTGCCCGCGGCCTCGGACTCAACGCCGAACCTGCCCCGAGCATCGAGGCCGGGCTGGGATGGGCGTATGCCGGCGCCAAGCCACCCGACCTCATCTTCGTCTCGGGTTCGCTTTACCTGGTGGGAACGGCGCGCTCACTCCTCGTGGCGCGTCGCTGACCTCTTGGGGTTGGGTGTGCCCGCCGGCCACCGTTATCGTCACCCGTCGTGGATCGAACCCTGGTCATCTGCAAGCCCGATGCCGTCGAGCGTGGCCTCGTGGGCGAGATCATCTCGCGCTTGGAGCGCAAACATCTGCGCATCGTTGCCATGGAACTGCGTCGCCTCGACGAGTCGACCCTGGGGCGCCATTACGAGGAGCACAAGGGCAAGCCCTTCTATGCCGACCTGGTGGCCTTCATGTCCCGCGGTCCCGTGGTGACCATGGCGGTCGAGGGTCCGCAGGACACCTGGAAGGTGGTCCGCGGGCTCATGGGCAGCACCAATCCCCGCGAGGCGACGCCCGGCACCATCCGCGGTGATCTGGCGATCGAGTTGACCGAGAACCTCGTGCATGGCTCCGACGGACCAGACTCATCGGCGCGTGAGCTGGGCATCTTCTTTCCCGGGCTCTGATCGGCGGCCCGCGCTGGTACGTGGTTGCCTCGAGTGCGTCGGCCGCCACGCCTTGTCCAACTCCCCGGTGGCACCCTAGGCTCCGCCACCAGATCCTCACGCCGACCGGGCGGTTGCCATGGCTGACAGGCTGACTTCCTTCATGGGCCGCGACATGGCCGTCGATCTCGGAACGGCAAACACCCTGGTGTATGTCCGGGGCCAAGGGATCGTTCTGGACGAGCCCTCCGTGGTGGCCATCGATGTCACCAATGGCCGGCCGTTGGCTGTCGGCACCGAGGCAAAGAGGATGATCGGCCGCACGCCCAATCACATCCAGGCCGTGCGTCCCCTGAAAGACGGCGTCATCGCGGATTTCGAGATCTGCGAGAAGATGCTTCGCTACTTCATCCACAAGGTGCACCCCCGGAAGTGGTTCAAGCCGCGCATGGTCATCTGTGTGCCGTCGGGCATCACCGGGGTCGAGCAGCGAGCCGTGCAGGAGGCCGCCGAGTACGCCGGTGCCCGCAAGCCGGCCTACATCATCGAAGAGCCGATGGCCGCGGCCATCGGGGCCGGTCTGCCGGTGCAGGAGCCGGCGGGCAACATGATCGTCGACATCGGTGGTGGCACGACCGAGGTCGCCGTCATCTCCTTGGGCGGCATCGTGGCGTCCGAGTCGGTCCGCGTCGGCGGCGACGAGCTCGACGAGGCCATCACGCAGTACGTCAAGAAGGAGTACAACCTCGCCTTGGGCGAGCGCACCTCCGAGGAGGTGAAGATCGCCTTGGGCAGCGCCTGGCCCCTGCACGAAGAGCTGCAGGCAGAAGTCCGCGGGCGTGACCTCATCACGGGTCTGCCAAAGACCATCATCATCACCACCGGCGAGATCCGTGAGGCGCTCGCCGAGCCCGTCTCGACCATCGTCGACGCGGTCAAGGTGACCCTCGACAAGACGCCACCCGAGCTGGCCGCCGACATCATGGAGCAGGGCATCACCCTGGCCGGTGGCGGGGCGCTGCTCAACGGCCTCGACCGCCGCCTCGCTCACGAGACGGGCATGCCCCTGCTGATCGCCCAAAACCCGCTCTACTGCGTGGCCCTCGGCTCGGGGCAGTCGCTGGAGGAGTTCGACGCGCTCAAGGGCGTGCTGTTCTCCTCCTCTGGCGCGCAGTAACGCCCCACCTCTTCCGTTGTGCTGCAGCCTTCCCGCGGTGGGCGATCCCGCTACGTATTAGCGCTGCTCGTCGCAACCTCCGTCACCTTGCTGACCCTCGATTTCCGGAACTTCGGTCCCCTCGAGCGTGCCCAGCAGTCGCTGAGAGAAGTGGTCGAGCCGGTCGCCGGTGCGTTCTCTTCGGCCACAAGCCCGGTGCGCAACGTCTGGCACGGGATTGCCGACTACGGCGAGGTCAAGTCCGAGAACAACCGCCTGCGGGACGAGGTGGCCAAGCTGCGGGCGTCGACAGTCGGCGAGGCCAACGCCCGTGACCAGCTCAATGCCATCTTGGCGCAGAAGGGCATCAGCGCTCCGGGCGGCGGACCGACCCGGTTGGCGCGGGTCGTCTCGGGGCCGCCGTCCAACTTCGACAACACCATCCGCATCGACAAGGGCGCGGATGACGGCGTCGCCGTCAACATGACGGTTGTGACCGACGCCGGGCTGGTCGGCCGGGTGAAGGAGACCACCAGGAACCGGTCGGTGGTCCAACTCGCGGACACCAGGGGCTTCGCCGTCGGCGTCCGCTTGGTCGGCGGGAACGCGCAGTCGACCTTCATCGCGCGCGGGCAGGGGCCCGGCCAGCCACTGCTGCTGGAAGGCAAGATCGAACCTTCGCTCGGTCTGCAGGACGGCACGTCGCTGGTCACCTCGGGCCTCGACCAGAGCCTCTATCCGCCCGACGTGCTGGTCGGCCAGGTCGCCGGCACCGGGCGGGGGCCCAATGCCACGGGGGCGCCTCCGGTCACCGTGCCGGGCGGCCAGCTGGCGCCACAACAGAACGTCTCCGTGAAGCTCTTCGTCGACCTGCGCGCTCTCTCGTACGTGACCGTGATGCTGTGGCAGCCATCGTCGTGAGGACCTGCGGTTGATCATGCCGAGGCTGCACAGCACTGCTCGCGTGATCGCCATGGTGACCCTTGTCGCCCTGGTACAGGTCACCTTTGTCTCCCAGGTGCGCATCGCTGGGGTGGCGCCCGACACCCTGCTGCTGCTGTCGGTTGCCTCCGGCGTAGTGGCCGGGCCGGACCGGGGGGCCCTGATCGGTTTCACCGCCGGGCTGGCGTACGACATGTTCCTGCAGACGCCGCTCGGCATGTCCGCCCTGGTGTATTGCGTGGTCGCCTACCTCGTCGGGCTCTTCCAACTGCCGCTCGCCGGTCAGCCTCAGTGGTGGCGGGCCATGAGCGTGGTCGGCGCCTCGGCGCTCGGTGTCGTTCTCTGGACGCTGACCGGCCTGGTGCTGGGCCAGGACCAGCTGCTCGGCGTGTCCCTACCGCGGGTGGTCGTCGTCGTCGCGCTGGTCAACGGCGTCCTTTCCCTCCCGGCGTTGGGCATCGCAAGCTGGATGTATGCCCCCTTGGCAGCCGCTGATCGCCCGCTGGGGCGGGTTGGATGATCAGTCCTGACCCCCGACCTTGTGCTGAACTGTCCTCCGTCATGGGCGGACGTCACCTGCAACGGGACCTCGAACCATGAGCGAGCCGACCCCTCAGCTGCGGGTGGCAGCGGTCGGGATCGTGGTGTTCTCCCTCTTCGCCGCCCTGTTCGCTCGGCTGTACTACCTGCAGGTGCTCGACCCGCGGACCATCGAGGAGGTGCGCGGTGGGCAGCTGCTTC
>JAXDQG010000060.1:0-10357 GCA_034667945.1 Acidimicrobiia bacterium
CCCGGGCGACGGCCGCCGTCATCTCGCGCTGTCCCGGTCGGTCCTCGCCCGCCGGCAGCGTTTCGGTGACGCGGGCCAGTCCCGTCAGGCTGTCGTCGGCCAGCGTTCCCATGGCCTGAGGAGGGTAGCCAGGGCTGGGCTCGCGTCAGCGGATAGCTTGCGTGCTGTGACCCCTGAGGAGGATGTTGCTGGCACCCCGGTGCGGATCTCGACGTGACGCCGGTGGAAGGAATCGACACCCGACGCATACCCCGCCATGTCGCCTGTGTGATGGACGGCAACGGCCGCTGGGCCGAACAGCGAGGTCTCAAGCGGACCGAAGGCCACGCAGCCGGCGAGGATGCCCTCTTCGACACCGTCGAAGGCGCGCTCGACCTGGGGATCAGCTGGCTGACGGTCTACGCCTTCTCGACCGAGAACTGGAGCCGACCCACCGACGAGGTGCGGTTCCTGATGAACTTCAACCGGTCGCTGCTGCGCAATCGCCGAGACGAGCTGCACAGCAAGGGCGTACGCATTCGCTTCATCGGCCGGCGCGACTGGCGGGTGCCTCGGGGAGTGCTGCGATCCATCGACGAAGCCACCGAGCTGACCCATGCCAATCGACGGATGACCCTCACTTTCGCCTTCAATTACGGGGGGCGGGCCGAGATCCTCGACGCGGTCAAGGCTGTGATGAAGGAAGGCATCTCTCCCGACAAGGTGAGCGAGAAGGACATCCGGCGCCACCTGTACGCCCCCGACATGCCGGATCCCGACCTTGTTGTCCGTACCTCAGGGGAATACCGCATCTCGAACTTCCTCCTCTGGGAGCTCGCCTACTCGGAGCTGGTGTTCACGCCGGTGTTCTGGCCGGACTTCCGGCGCGAGAACCTCTTCGAGGCGGTGCGCGAGTACCAGGCGCGCGACCGGCGCTTCGGCGGCTTGCGAGGGAGCTGAGCCATGGCGACCGGCCTCTATCGGGATCACGGCGTCGTGCTGCGCACGTGGAAACTGGGAGAGGCGGACCGCATTGCCAGCGTGCTGACCCGGACCAACGGCAAGATCCGGGCGGTGGCGAAGGGCGCCCGCAAGGTCCGCAGTCGTTTCGGCGCCCGAGTCGAACCCGGCACCCACCTGGCGCTTCAGCTGTATGCCGGGCGGGGCGAGCTCGACACCATCACGCAGGCCCAGGCAGTCGACGCCATGGCGGCCACCCGATCGGACCTGCATCGGCTGTCACGGGCAGCCGTGATGTTGGAGGTCAGCGAGCACGCCAGCCTCGATCGACAGCCCAACGCCCCGCTCTATCACCTGCTGCTCGGAGCGCTGCGCAGCCTGGATCGTGACGACCAGCCCCTGGTTGTGGCCGGCTTCGTTCTCAAGCTGCTGGCGCAGGAAGGGGTCCAGCCCGATCTCGAGCACTGCACGGGTTGTGGCAGCGTCGACGACCTCGTCACGGTGGACGCGGCCGGAGGCGGGGTGCGGTGCCGGCGCTGTCGACTCGGCATACCGGTGTCCTCCGAGGCGCTGGCCGTGATGCGGGCGATCGCTGCCGGTCGGCTGCGGGACGTCATCGGGCTGCCCGAGTCGGACGTCACCCGGGTGGTGGAGCACGTGGCCCTCGCCGCGGTCGAGCAGCATCTCGAGCGTCGGGTGCGGGCAGCCGGCATCTCCCTTGACCACATGCACATGCCGCCGCCCAGCCGACCGGCGGCGGTGCGTCGGCCGACCGGAGCCTGAGGCAGGTACTTGGGCGAGCGGATCAGGCTCGGGTGATGGGTCCCCACTGCTGCGATTCGTAGTCGAACTGCAGCCATTCCTGGCGGCTGTCATCCCAGAAGATGTACGCCTGACGCGCCTCGTCCCAACGCGGCTCACGGGGGTTGCCACCCGTGGTGGCGCCGCCGGCCGCCGCGGTGCCGGTACCCGCCGTGACCGAGTCACGCTCGTCCGCCTCGTCGGCCGAACTCGGGACAGTGGCGGCAGATACTGCTTCCGGGGCCGTTGCTTCGATTGCTTGCTCGGTCTGCCGAGAATCGGACGGGGACTCCCAGAGGGGTGGCGCTGCCTCCCATTGCCCGCTCGCTCCGGCTCCGGTCACGTCCTCGGCGGCGGAGCCTCCGGCAGGAAGCGGTGTGAGCGTCTCGGCGGTGTCCTCTGGCCCCGGCTCGTCGGTGGCCGGATCGCCCTCACGGGCGGCAGTCGCTTCCGGGTGGGTACCGCCCCCTGCTTCCGCCGGCGGCTGCTCGACGAGTTCGCGCTCGAGCCAATCGGGCAGCCTGGGTGCACCGTTCTGCGTCTCGCCGGTCCGAGCAGCCTGGTTTGCCTGGTTTGCCTGGTTTGCTTCGGCCGCCCGCCCACTGCCGAACGCTTGATCCGCGTCGGTGTCCGGCGTAACCGCCGTCGCCTCCGGGACATCGGTGGCCGTGGCTCCCGGGCCCGGTGACCAGTCGCCGTTGTCATATCGGCCGACCTGGACGGGCACCGCCTGCTCGCTGGCCTCGCGCCGGGGCCAGCGGTCGGTCTCAGCGGTCTCCGCGGTCTCCGCGGACGCCCACTCGCTGGCCGTGTGCCAGGCCGGCGGTGAGGTGGTTGCCTCGGGCGTCGATCCCAGCCAGGCCGTTGCCGGAGTCGGCTCCCCGGCGGCCGTCGGTGCAAGGTCTGGATGCGGGGTCGGCTCCTGCCGCCCCGGCGCTACCTCGGGCTGCCGCCCTACGTCGACCGACTCCTCTGATCTCGCCGGCGCTTGCCAGCTGCTCTGCCAGTCCGTCCCGCTGACTGCACCCCCCGCGCCGGAGAGCGATGGGGCGGCCTCGTCCTGAGGCGGAGTGGCGGGCTCGGAGGTGCGGTCGGTCATGCGCTCGCCGGCTGCTGGCCCCTCCGGCGCCTCGCTGCGCCGGGCCGCCAGTCGCTCCTCGACGACCATGGTCGCTGCCACCCGGTCACCGATGGTCCGGCCACCGCCGAGCAAGCATGCGAGGGAGTTGAGCAGGGCAATTGCGGCGTCGGCCGACAGGAGGCGGAAGATCCACGGCCCTCCGGTCAGGCCGATGATGACGCCGAGCACACCGATGGCTCCGTCGGGCACCACCCAGCGGAGTCCTGCCGCGGAGATGCCGGGTTTGGAGCCTGCCTCGGCGGTTGGCCCACCGGATCGCACCAGGCGGGTGCCGGCGAGCAGCTTGCCGGGCGTCCAACCGGTGAGGCCCTGCAGCACCACGAAGACGAGCACCACGTAGCCCAGACCGACCAGGTATGTGGCGTTGTTGGGCGGGTCGACCACCCGGGTACCGAGGAGAACGGTCTTCACGGTCGGGTGATCCGCGGGCAGCTCGCGTCCCGAGCCGAGGACGTAGACCAGGTCGAAGGAGCCGTCGGAACGCGGCACCTCTCGGGTCTGCGCGAAGGGACACGACCCTCCGAATTGCTGCGTCGTCGGGTCCCAGGTGTCGCACCCGTTGATGCGGATCAAGCCGATGACGTAGACCAGTCCGACCAGCGCGGCCACGATGGCAAGGTCGACGGCCCACCCGACCACGCGCCGACTGTTCGAGGCGGGCTGCAGCGACACCGAAGCCGAGGGTGCCGTAGCCCAAGCTGTAGGTGAGCTCACAGGGTCATTCTTGCTGACCTGACCACCTACCGGGGGGACGGTCATCTCCGGCGGCGCGTCCACCGTCGAATTCGTTTCCGTGGGCGCTCTTGAACAGTGCTCGGCGACGGCGGCAATACGCGCAGAACGGCGCCCACCTGGTCTCGAATCCGAGCAACCAGGACCTGCCCGGTAACCTTCTCGTTATGAGCGCACCCGCCGTCGATCCACAGCTGATGGACAAGATCGTCAACCTGTGCAAGCGGCGCGGATTCGTCTTCCCGTCGGCCGAGATCTACGGCGGCTTCCGCTCAACCTACGACTATGGGCCCATCGGGGTATTGATGCTCCGCAACGTGAAAGACGCGTGGTGGCGCTCGATGGTCCAGCTGCGAACCGACGTCGTGGGCCTCGATGCGTCGATCCTGTCCCCGCCGGCGGTGTGGGAGGCTTCGGGTCACCTCAAGAACTTCACCGATCCCCTGGTGGACTGCCGCAGCTGCAAGGAGCGCTTCCGCCAGGACCACCTCGACAATCTCGACGTCTGCCCGAACTGCGGGGCCAAAGGCAGCCTCACCGAGGCCCGCTCGTTCAACCTGATGTTCAAGACCCATGCCGGCCCCGTCGAGGAATCCGCCGCAGTGGCGTACCTCCGGCCCGAGACGGCCCAGGGCATGTTCATCAATTTCGCCAACGTGCTCAACACGTCCCGGAAGAAGCCGCCGTTCGGCATTGCGCAGGTCGGGAAGTCGTTTCGCAACGAGATCACGCCCGGCAACTTCGTCTTCCGCACCCGTGAATTCGAGCAGATGGAGCTCGAGTTCTTCGTGCCCCCGGCGGAAGGTCCGCGCTGGTACGAGTACTGGTGCCAGGAGCGGCTGAACTGGTACATCGAGCACGGCATCGCCGAGGATCGGCTCCGGTTGCGGCCCCACGATGCCGATGAGCTTTCGCACTACTCATCGGGCACCTCCGACGTGGAGTTCTTCTTCCCGTGGGGCTGGGGCGAGCTGGAGGGCGTGGCCAATCGCACCGACTACGACCTCACCCAGCACGCCAACCATTCCGGCGCTGATTTGACCTATTTCGACCAGGAGACCAACACCCGCTACGTCCCCCATGTCATCGAGCCGGCGGCCGGCGCCACCCGCTCCATGATGGCCTTCCTCATCGCGGCGTACGACGAGGAGGAGGTCCGGAGTGAGACGCGTACGGTGCTGCGGCTCCATCCGCGAATTGCGCCCTACAAGGTGGCGGTATTGCCGCTCTCCAAGAAAGAGGCGCTCTCGACCATGGCCCGCGAGGTGCTGGCCACATTGCAACCCAACTGGATGTGCGATTACGACGAGACACAGGCGATCGGGCGTCGTTACCGCCGTCAGGACGAGATCGGCACGCCCTACTGCGTCACCGTGGACTTCGAGTCGCTGGAGGACAAGGCGGTGACGGTACGAGAGCGCGACACGATGAGTCAGGAGCGCGTCCCGGTCACCGAGCTGGTGGGTTACCTGCGAGATCGCTTGGGCTGGTGATCTTGGGCTGGTGATCTTGGCCTGAGCACGCTGATCCGCGGCCGCGACTACCCTCGGCCGCGGAGGCGACAGCTCAGGGGGTCGACGATGACGTACGTGTACTCGTTCGATCATTCCCATGACCGGCCGGCCAAGGAGCTGGCCGCTCTGCTGGGTGGCAAGGGCGCCAACTTGGCCGAGATGTCGAGCGCGCTCGGCCTGCCCGTCCCACCCGGCTTCACCATCTCCACGGAGGCCTGCACGGCGTACCTCAAAGAAGGGTGGCCGGCCGGGCTCGACGACGAGATCGCCCACCACGTCGCCCAGCTCGAGGCCCGCATGGGGCGCCAACTCGGCGACCCGGCCAGCCCACTGCTCGTCTCGGTGCGCAGCGGTGCCCGCTTCTCGATGCCCGGGATGATGGACACGGTCCTCAACCTCGGCCTCAACGACGAATCGGTGGAGGGCCTGACGTCCCAGACCGATCGCCGCTTCGCTCTCGACTCCTATCGCCGCTTCATCAAGATGTACGGGCGCATCGTGCTCGGCATTCCCGGCGAGGAGTTCGATCGACGGCTGGAGGACGCCCGTGAGCTGGCTGGTGTCGCCACTGACGGCGAGGTCCCGGCCGACATCCTCGAAGGGTTGATCAAGCAGTTCAAAGATGTCGTCGAAGCGCACACCAAAGCGCCCTTCCCGCAGGAGCCGCAAGCACAGTTGCGGGCGGCTGTCGAGGCGGTGTTCTCTTCGTGGCGGTCGCCCCGAGCGGTGGCCTATCGCACCCGTGAGCGCATCCCGCACGACCTCGGCACCGCGGTGAATGTGCAGTCGATGGTCTTCGGCAACCGCGACGACAACTCGGGCACCGGGGTCGGTTTCACCCGTAACCCGGCCACCGGTGAAGCCGGCGCGTATGGCGACTTCCTGGTCAATGCCCAAGGCGAAGATGTGGTGGCCGGCATCCGCGCCACCGAGCCGCTCTCCGCCCTGTCCGAGCGCTTTCCGGCCATCTACGACCAGCTGCTGGACATCTTCGACCGCCTCGAACGCCACTACCGGGACATGCTCGACACGGAGTTCACCATCGAACGGGGCCGGCTATGGATGCTTCAGACCCGGGTGGGCAAGCGGACCGGCGCGGCCGCCCTCCGTATTGCCGTCGCGATGACGAACGACCCCCGCATCGGGCTCAGTCGTGAAGAAGCCCTCCTCCGAGTGAGCGGCGAGCACCTCGATCAGGTGCTGCACCCGACCTTCGAGCACACCGCCCAGGTGGTGGGTCGGGGGCTGCCGGCCTCGCCCGGCGCGGCGGTGGGCAAGGTGTACTTCACCGCCGACAAGGCGCTGGACGCCCACAATCGGGGTGAGGACGTCATCCTGGTGCGGGTCGAGACGTCGCCCGAGGACGTGCACGGCATGGAGGTCAGCAAGGGCGTTCTGACCTCGCGAGGCGGTCTGGTCTCCCATGCAGCCGTCGTCGCCCGCGGCTGGGGCATTCCCGCTGTTGTCGGCGCCGAGCAGTTGGAGATCGGGGATCGGTCGTTCAAGGCCGGCGACGTGGTCGTCAGCGAAGGCGAGACGATCTCCATCGACGGTTCAGCCGGAGCGGTCATGCTCGGGGCCCTGGAGATGGTCGATACCGCGCCGCCGGCCGAATTCGACACGATCCTTGGCTGGGCCGACGAGGTTCGGGCCGGCAATCTCGGCGTTCGAGCCAATGCCGATACCGCGGCTGATGCGGCCCGGGCCCGCAGCTACGGGGCCGAGGGCATCGGCCTGTGCCGCACGGAGCACATGTTTCTCGGGCCGGAGCGGCTGCCGGTGGTCCGACGGGCCATCCTGGCCTCGACGCCCCAGGAGGAGGAGCAGGCGCTGGCCGAGCTGGGCAAACTGCAGCGGGCCGACTTCGAGGAGATCCTCGAGGCGATGGACGGCCTGCCGGTGACCGTCCGGCTGCTCGATCCGCCGTTGCACGAGTTCCTGCCCTCGCTCGAGGACGTCCTCGCCGCCGAGGCTGCCGGCACCGTCCCCGAGGAAGACCGGAAGCTCTACGAGGCGGCCCGCGAGTGGCGTGAGCAGAACCCGATGCTCGGCACGCGGGGTGTGCGCCTCGGCGTCATCCGCCCGGGTCTGTATCGCATGCAGGTGCGGGCACTGGCCCAGGCAGCCGCAGCCCGGGTGGCGGCCGGTGGCCACCCGAAGGTCGAAGTGATGATCCCCTTGGTCGTCGCCGCCGCCGAACTGGCCCACATGCGGCAGATGGTCGAGGCTGAGGTGGCGACGACGCAGCCTGGTCGGCCGCTGGACCTGTCGATCGGGACGATGATCGAGACGCCCCGCGCGGCGTTGCGGGCCGAGGACATCGGGCAGTTCGCCGATTTCTTCTCGTTCGGTACCAATGACCTCACCCAGCTGACCTTCGGCTTCAGCCGGGACGACGTCGAGGGCCGCATCATGGGCACCTACCTCGACGAGGGTCTCCTCCCGCGCAACCCCTTCGAGACGGTGGACGCAGCGGGCGTGGGGGAGCTGGTCCGCCTCGGCACGGAGCGCGGCCGTCGCGCCAACCCCCGGCTGAAGGTGGGCGTCTGCGGCGAGCACGGCGGCGACCCCGAGTCGATCCGGGTGTTCTGCGAGGCGGGTTTGGACTACGTCTCGTGCTCGCCCTTCCGGGTCCCGGTGGCCCGGCTGGCCGCCGCCCAGGCCGTTCTGATGGTCGGTGGCATGGCCGAGGCCGCTTCTACTCGCTGAGAGGAACCCGAGAGTCCGGGCGCTTCCACCCGCTGGGACCCGGGCGGATAGGGCCTCCCGGCGCCTCCGTGCCCCAGCAAAAGTTTGTTCCCGTCGCGCGGCCCTCTCCACCGGGCCTACGGGCGGATAGGGCGTCCCGACGCCTCCGTGCCCCAGCAAAACTTTGTTCCCGTCGCTCGGCCCTCTCCACCTGGACCGGGCGGGGATGATCCGGGCCACTAACCTCGGCCCGTGGCCATCCACGACGACGATGTCGCCGCGGTGAAGGCTGCGACCGACATCGTTGCGCTGATCACCGGGTACGTCCAGCTGCGCAAGGTCGGGCGGCGGTGGCAGGGTCTTTGCCCCTTTCATGGCGAGAAGACGCCGTCGTTCTCCGTGAACGGCGAGGAGGGGATGTACTACTGCTTCGGCTGCCAGCGCACGGGCGATGTCTTCACGTTCGTGCAGGAGGTGGAGCAGCTCGACTTTGTCGGCGCGGTCGAGCTGTTGGCCGGCAAGTTGGGTCACAGTCTCCGTTACACCGAGCGGGCCGAGGGCGAGAGCCGCCGACGACGGACACGCCTCACGGCTGCCCTGGAGGACGCGGTCGAGTGGTATCACCAACGACTCCTGACGGCGACGGATGCCGCCCCGGCGAGGAAGTATCTGCGTTCGCGGGGCTTTGACGGCGAGCGGGTGCGGGCCTTCCGGCTGGGCTGGGCCCCTCAGGGCTGGGACGAGGCCGTGAAGGCCCTGGACCTCACCAAGGATGTCGCCACCGATACCGGCCTGGCGAAGGTCAACTCGTCCGGCCGATTGCAGGACTTCTTCCGGTCGCGGGTCCTGTTCCCCATCTTCGATCCGCAGGGTGGGCCGCTGGGCTTCGGCGGCCGGCTGCTGCCCGGGGCCACCGGGCCGAAGTACCTCAATCCCGGGGCTACGCCGCTCTACGACAAGTCCAAGGTCCTCTACGGGCTGAACTGGGCAAAGATCGACGTCGTCAGCGCCGGCGAGGTCATCGTGTGCGAGGGATACACCGACGTGATCGGCTTCCACGTCGCCGGCGTTCCCCGGGCGGTGGCCACGTGTGGGACGGCGCTGACGGAGGACCACGTCCGGCTGCTGACCCGCTTCGCCAACCGGGTGGTGCTCGCCTTCGACGCCGACAACGCCGGGCAATCGGCAGCTGAGCGGTTCCACGCCTGGGAAAAGCGCTACGGCATCGACGTCGTTGTAGCTGCGCTTCCTAGCGGGGTCGACCCCGGTGAACTCTCCCAAACGGATCCGGCCGCCCTCCGGAAGGCGGTCGAGGACGCCACGCCCTTCCTGGCGTTCCGGCTCGAGCGGTTGTTCGGCGCGGCCAACTTCAACACCGTGGAGGGCCGCGCCCGGGCGGCTCAAGCCGCTGTAGCCGTGGTCGCCGGTCATCCTGACCCGCTGGTGCGTGACCAGTACCTCATGACGGTGGCGTCGCGCTGCCGCGTCGATATGGAGACGCTGCGGACCCTCCCCGCACAGCCCGTTCCGACGCAGCAGGCATCAGCAGGTCGAGGATCAGGCCGGGGCGGCAAGCGGCTGCCGGTCGACGACGGCCGCTCGCTGGGACCCGCCGGCGGAACTGGAATCTCCACCGGGCAGCCCGGGCAGCCCGGGCAGCGGCCCCGTGCCACGAGCAGTGGTCGGCCGCATCCCGACAACCACGAACGAGTGGCGTTGCGGCTGGCCGCCGAGAACCCCGGATTGGTGGCGGAGTGGTTCGAGCCGGTGCTGTTCTCCGATCCGACGTATCAGGAGGCCGCACGGCTGCTGTCCCGTCATGGAGGAGTGGAAAGCGCAGCTCAGCTGGCCAACGAGGAGGTAGCCGACATCCTGCGCCAAGTTGCGGCCGAACAGTACGACGCGGAGCCGCAAGAAGTTTTTCTTCGGCTGGCCCGTGAGGCAGCCGTTAGAGAGCTACGGATGGCAAGCATTTCGGCAATTGGGTCCATCGACCTGGCAACCCGCAGCGCAGTTGAGTCGTTAGGAAGGTGGCATGGGGTGTTGGTGGACTACGACCGCCCTGAAGACGAGCGACTGCAGGCAGGTATCGACTTGTTAACCTGGCTTCTGGATCAGGCTGAGGAGAGGGGATGAACCCGACTATGTCCGCGCTCTCTCCGTGGGCCGCCGATGCTGGTCAGCGCCTTCGGGAGCTGTTGGCGCTGGGGCGTACTCGAGGCTCACTCAGCGTGAGCGACATCAGCTCCGTGGTCGATGTCGACAATCTCTCCGCCGAGGCGTTGGCAACGGTGCGAACACTGCTCGAGGAGCAGGGGATCGAGTTGGTCGACAACGAGTTCGACCTGGCCGACCCGGCGCTCGACGGTCCGCATCTGGCCCCGACCGAACCTACTGAACCTCCGGCTCTGGCCGCCTCGGTCCCCGGTGAAGTGCCGGGGCCTCGCCCGGAGACCGCCGCACCCGCAGCCGCTGAGCTGGCGGCCATCGGCGCTGACGGCGAAGAGCTCGATGGGCGGCGAGCGCGTCGCTCCCTGCCCCG
>JAXDQG010000061.1:0-3041 GCA_034667945.1 Acidimicrobiia bacterium
GCACAAGGTCTGCCCGTATTCGAACGCGACGCGGGGGAACATCGATGTGGAGTTGACTGCCAACGGGCAGCCTGTGGAGTAGCGCTAGAGGTCTAGGCGAAAGCGGACGCTAGGGCGGTGTCACCGCGACCGTCGCCCCCGCCGTCGTCCAAACCCGGACGATGTCCCGCATCGACAACACCCCGACGAGTTCGCCGCCGTCAACGACGACAAGGTGGCGGATATTCCGCTGGGTCATCTCATGAGCCGCCCGCTCGAGGCTCCAGTCCGGCGCGGCGGAGATCACGGAGTCGCTCATGTGGTCGGCGACCTTTTCGGTGTCGGGGTCCTCGCCGGCGCCGACCGAGTAGAGGATGTCGCGCTCGGTGATGATCCTCGGGCCCTGGCCCTCGTCGTCGAAGACCAGGGCGGCGCCGGTCTTCTTCTCCGCCATTTTCCCGGCGACCTGGCGCAGCGTGTGCGACGGGCCGACCGACAAGACGATGCTCGACATTCCCTCCCGGACCTCCATTTCGCTCCTTTCGGGTTCAGATGACTGAATTCAGGTGTGCGTGGTTGTGGGTTCAGTCATCAAGTGCCTTTCGGCTCAAGCTTATACAACGTGCCTCTGGGGCCTGGGCGCTCTCCTGCCTGAGCCAGGCACGGAGCGGCAGGGCCGTCTAATAGGATTGCGCCCGCTCGCCGATGAAGCTCGTCCCGCGCAGACCTAAACCGTTGCTCGCCGCCCTCGGGGCGCTCGCCGTCGTGCTCGTGGCCAGCGGCTGCGACCCTCAGGAGAACGCCGACGTCAACAAGGGACGGATGCTGTTCCAGCAGAAGTGCGGCGTCTGCCACACGCTGGCTCAGGCCGGCACGTCCGCCACGGTCGGGCCGAACCTCGACAACGCCTTTGCTGTGGCGCGCGCCGACGGCGAGGACCAGGACACGTTCGAGGGCGTCGTCTCGGCCCAGGTCGAGAACCCACGCCCCGCCGACCCGAATCAGACCGACATCTACATGCCGCCGAAGCTGGTCGAAGGCCAGGACCTGACCGATGTCGCCGCCTATGTCGGCAGCGTCGCGGGCATTCCCGGCATCAAGCCGCCGAAGCTGCCGCCGCCCGAGCTCTTCGCCCAGCAGTGCGGCATCTGCCACACGCTCGCTGCCGCGGGCACCACGGCGACCACCGGCCCCGATCTCGACCAGGCGCTGCAGGGCAAGGACGCCAAGTTCATCGAGCAGTCGATCGTCGATCCCAACGCCGTGATCGCCCCGGGCTTCGGTCCCGGGATCATGCCGACCAACTTTTCCCAGACCCTGACCCAGCAGGACATCCAGGGCGTGGTCAACTACCTGCTGACCAGCGTCAAGGCCGGCAAGTAGCCGCGGCGCCTATTCGTCGGGCTTCGAGATCGCCCGGCGGGTCCAGCGCCAGACGACGACCAGTGCGGCGAAGATCAGGATCAGGCCGAGCACGGCGCCGGCGCGGGCGCTGATCGCGCTGACGGCGATCACGGCGAGCGCCGCGACGCCGACCACCATCACCAGGTAGAAGGCGTCGCCCTCGCGCTGGAACGGATTGCGCTTCACCGGCCGGGGCCCGGGAGGCCGGTGAGGAAGTCGACGCGGAGGTTCTTGATCTGGCGGGCTATGTGCGGGCGGTTGAGCCAGTCGAGGAAGCGGCGGAAGACCTTGGGGGTCACGGCGTTGGCGTTGCAGCCGTCGCAGACGTGGTGGAAGACGTATTGGACCCAGGTCCGGCCGGACGCCTTTCGGGCTTGCAGCAGATAGGCCTGCAGCGCCTTGAACCCGAGCGGCGGCACGTCGGTCGGAACGGTCAGGGTCGCGAACGGGTCGCCCGGGGGCAGCGTCTCGGCGCGGCGGCAGCCAGGTGTGGTCTTGCAGAGGCCGGGCGCGGTCAGCCCGTAGACCGTTCGGGCGCTGTTGTAGCCACACGACTTGACGATGGCCTGGGTCATCGCGTCGTAGGCGCCGTCGGGGTAGGCGAAGTCGTGGGCCGCGAGGTCCTCGGCGTTCAGCGTCTCGCGGTCACCGCAGATCTCGTCGATCTGCATCGCGTTGCTCAGATCGGGAAGGTGCGGGTGGTGGCGGGTGTGGCCACCGATCTCGTGGCCATCGCCCTGGAGTTGCAGCAGCTGACTGAGCGTCATGTAGCCGCGTGTGCCGATCAGCGAGCTGTTGACGAAGAAGGTCGCGCCGACGCCGTGCGTCTTCAGCTCGTCGCGGACGTTCCACTGGTCCTGGTAGGCGTCGTCGAACTCGATCGAAACCATCGTTCGCGGCTTCGCCTCGGCGGCGGCCGAGAACACCGGGATGAGGCTGAGGGATAGAAGCGCGAGGGCGAGTGGCCGGCGCAACTAAATGATGTAAACGGTGGTGAAGACGACGATCCACATGACGTCGACGAAGTGCCAGTAGATGCCGGGCACCTCGACGCCGAGGTGATCTTTGGCCTCGGGCCCGAAGTGGCCGCGCCAGGCGCGGATGTTGGCGAAGGCGAGCAGCGTCAGCCCGACGAAGACGTGGGCGCCGTGGAGGCCGGTGAGGCCGTAGAAGATCGTCCCGAAGGAGCCGTCGCGGGCGCTGAAGCCGAGGTGGACGTACTCGTTGAGCTGGATGAAGAGGAAGGTCGCGCCGAGCATCCAGGTCGCGGCGAGGCCCAGCATCATGCCGCGGCGGTTGCCGCGCTTGATCGACTCGAGCGCCCAGTGCACGGTGAAGCTCGAGGAGATCAGGATCGCGGTGTTGACCCCCGCGACCGCGATCGGCAGCTCGAAGCCCTCCGGGGGCCACGGCCCGTCGTTGGCGACCACGCGCAGGAAGAAGTACGACGCGAAGAAGGCGCCGAACAACATCGCCTCCGAGACGATGAACAGGAGGATCCCGAGCGTGGTCCGGTCGATCTTCGAGGAGGCGTGCGCCTCCGGCGGGCCGTGGTGCTCGTCGTGGCCGTGGGCGCTTCTGACTGCGACTGACGCGGATTCCATCAGCCCTCCCCTCCCGCCCCGACCGCGACCGGCGGCGTTGCCGGGGACGCCCCG
>JAXDQG010000062.1:0-6996 GCA_034667945.1 Acidimicrobiia bacterium
CACATCGGCCGGCGTGATCGGCTATGCGGCTGCCAAACATGGCGTCGTCGGCTTGATGCGGATCTACGCCACGTCGCTGGCGCCGCACAGCATCCGCTCCAACACCATCCATCCGACCGGGGTCAACACCCCGATGGTGGCCAACGAGCAGTTCGGTCAATTCTTCCGTGACCACCCGAGCGTGATCGACCGCATGCAGAACCTGCTTCCCGTCCCGATGGTCGCGCCCGAAGACATCGCCAATGCAGCCATCTTTCTCGCATCCGATGCCGGCCGGTACATCACCGGCGTCACGCTGCCGGTCGACGCGGGATTCGTGGCTCGCTGATCCGTGCCTTGTCGGCGGGTTTCGCCACGCAGCATGCGAGTAGACAGGCGCTATCTGACCGCCGTGCCCTGGGGGGACCAATGAAGATCGGACTCGCATCCGCGAACAGTGACTATGGCCTGCCTCCGGGAGAGCTGGCCCGTGATCTCGAGCAGCGTGGCTACGACTCGTTGTGGGTAGGCGAGCACAGCCACATACCGGCCAGCCGTGAAACCCCGCATCCGGCCGGCATCGAACTGCCGAAGATGTACTTCCACATGCGGGATCCGTTCGTGTCGCTGGCCATGGCGGCGGCTGCGACGACGAACATCAAGGTGGTCACCGGCGTCTGTCTGGTGCTCGAGCACGAGATCATCGATCTGACCAAGACGGTGGCGACGCTCGACGAACTGTCCGGCGGCCGGTTCCTCTTCGGGGTGGGCGTCGGCTGGAATCGCGAGGAGCTGGCCAACGTTTCTTCGGTGCCGTGGTCGCAGCGATACAACGCGCTGCGCGAAAGCATTGCAGCCATGCGGGCGCTTTGGTCCGAGGACGAAGCCGGCTATCAGGGCGAGTTCGTGCACATCGCGCCCTCTTGGATCTGGCCCAAGCCGACAAGCCCTTCAGGTCCGCCGGTGCTCATGGGCTGCCAGGGTCGGATCGGAATGCGGCACGTGGCCGAATATGCCGATCAGTGGTGCCCACTCGACGTCGGCTTCCGCGATGTTGGCAAGGGCTTGAGCTGGTTCAGGGACTCCGTTGTAGCCGCCGATCGCGACCCCGACACCATCTCGATCTCGCTGTACTGCTTCAACGACCCGACGGCGGAGAAGCTCGCGCGCTACGCCGAATTGGGCGTCGAGCGGGTCGTGGTCAGCTCGCCGGACGAGACCGAGAAGCACCACCGTTTTCTCGACCGTGTCCAGCCCCTGGTCGACGAATTCGCCAACAAAGCCTGATATCGCCAACAAAGCCTGAGTTCGCTCACAAAGCCTGATTTCGCGTGCGGCCTCATCCAACCGAGCGCTGAGCGCCGAACACAGATTCGTGACACACGGATTCGGGACAATCGACGGCGTGCTCGAGCGATTTGAGAACGCCTACCGGCCTCTGATGGAGCGGAACGACGAGAAACGGCACTTCCACGGCGTCTACTACCGCAACACCGTCGCGGTGAAGGAGGACATCGAGCGCGGCGGCTTTCTCGACCCGAAATGGGTGGAGCAGTGGGACGTCGTTTTCGCCAACCTCTACCTCGATGCACTCGACGCCTGGAATGAGGGAGGCAGTGTGTCGGGTCCTTGGCGCGTCGCATTCGAAGCCGCCAAGGACCCTTCGATCCCGCCGCTGCGGCATCTCCTCGTGGGGCTCAACGCCCATCTCAATTACGACCTTCCGCAGGCGTTCCTGGCGGTCGTCACCGACGACGAGCTCGACCAACCCGACCTGTACGCACGGCGACAGCAGGACTTCGCACACATCGACGAGATCGTCGTCGCTCGGGTCAAAGAGGAAGACCTCGAGCTCGCGAAGGTTGAGGAGCCCGGCGATCGCACGCTGTTGGACCGGCTCCTGACGCCGTTCAACCGGCTCGCAACAAAGCGCTTCCTCAAGGAGGCTCGTGCGAAGGTGTGGAGGAACACCGCCGAGTTGAGCGCGGCGCGCCGACAAGGCCCCGACGCCTACACTCGCCGCCTCCGGCAGCTGGAGGAGCTGTCGAAGGCGAAAGTGGAGGATCTTGTCAGCCCAGGCCAGGTGCTGATCCGCCTGGCTCGTCGCGGCTATGGCGTCGTCCTACCGAGCGAGGACGGCACCCGGCGACCTTGAGAAGTAATCGCGAACGCAACCGCCTTCTCCGGTTCGTGCAGTCCTCATCTCACTGCGCTCATTTGTCAGGCATCGCACCTGCGGGCGGAGTCCATGGTCGCACGAGCTGACGGTCGCACGAGCAGAGGGCAGCAACCGGCAAGTTGGAGGGGAATAATGGCACTGCACCGTCAAGCGCGTCTTCGCAAGCTGGGTGTTGGCTTGCTCGCTCTGATGCTGTCGTTGACAGCGGTGGCGCCGGCAGGCGCCGTGGTGAGGGGCACGGTCATTGAACCGTCGGCGTTCCTCCCTTCGGGCCGATACAGCTGGTTGGTGGCCGTCGTGAATACCAGCGGTCCAACGCTCTGCACGGGAATGCTCATCGATCCCAGTTGGGTGTTGACGGCCGGGCATTGCCTGCCAGCGGACACGGTTCTCTCGTCGAGCAACGATCTTCGCCGGGTCCGTCGATCCGCCGTCGACACGACGGTCTCGTTCACCGGCGACGTCCCGCCGGATACTCCGGGCCTCGACGCTGCGCTCATCCACCTGTCCGAGCCCTTGGCGAAGTCTCCCGCACGGTTGGCGGGGCCGGACGGCCAGGGCGATCTGCCGACCGGGACAGTCGCAACCGTGGCGGGCTGGGGAATCACTCCTGCTCGCAGCCCGTTCGCGAATGAGGGCACGGTTCGGATCGTCGACGCCGGCTTCGCCGACCTGCTGTTCACGGTGCCCGCCCCCGGCAATCCCTGCAGTGGCGATTCGGGCGGCCCATTGCTGGTCAACGGCGTGGTGGTGGGTATCGTCAACTTCGGCGAATCCCAGTGCAACGGGATTACCGGTTATTCGCGAGTCAGTCAGCTCACATCGTGGATCGACTCGGTGCTGGCCGACAGCCAGACTTCGACCTCGGCGATGAGCAGCAGCGCCTAGCCCGGACATAGCGCCTAGCGTCAACACATGGCCCGTGTCGACCTTCGGAACCCGTCGAACGCGGAGGGCGATTGGTTTGTCGACACACGATGCATCGATTGCCGGACGTGCCGGGACATCGCTCCCGCGCTGTTCGGCATTGCGGGTTCCTACTCCGTCGTTGTTCGGCAGCCTTCGAATGCTTCCGGGCCTGGGACAGCCACGACCGACGCCTGGCTGGCCGCCCAGGCCTGCCCGACAAATTCCATCGGCACCCAATCGCGCCAGGCTCGGCCCGGGCGTCTGTACCCCAAAGAGATCAGTCCCGGTGCCGGCGTCTTCGATTGCGGCTATTGCTCAGAAGACTCTTTCGGCGCCTCTGCTTGGTTCATATGCCGCGCTGGCGGCAACCTGCTGGTGGATTCCCCCCGCTTCACCGAGGCGCTCGCCGGACCCTTCGAGAGCCAGGGCGGGATCGCCCATGTGCTGCTCACTCATCGGGACGACGTGGCGGATGCGGAGCGCTTCGCCCAACGCTTTGGCGCCCGGGTCTGGATCCACGCGGACGACGCTGTGGCTGCGCCCTTCGCTACCGATATCTTCGACGGGCTCGACGACGTGGAGATTCAGCCCGGGCTCGTGGCTGTCCCGACGCCGGGCCACACCAAAGGGTCCACCATGTTCCTGCTGGACGATGAGTTTCTCTTCACCGGCGACTCATTGGCCTGGAGTCACGAGCGCGACGATCTCACGGCGTTCAGCGACGCCTGCTGGTGGTCGTGGCCCGACCAGGCAGATTCCTTGGCCCGGCTTGCCGATCGCCACCGCTTCAGCTGGGTGTTGCCGGGGCACGGCGCGCGAGCCCATGACGACCCCGACGTGCTTCGTCAGCGGTTGTCGCGCCTCGTCGAGCGCATGCGCCGGCCGCGGAGCTAGGCGATGGCCGTGGCCCGCAGCCCGCAGCCCGCAGCACGCGCAATTTGACCTCCTGAGGCACAGCGGCACTCAGAGGTCGAGACCCATCTCCGGAAAGGCCTGCGCCTCGATGATGATGACGCTCATGACCGCGTTGATCAACGCCAGATGGGTGAACGCCTGTGGGAAGTTGCCGAGGTGCCGCCCGCTCCGGGCGTCCAGCTCCTCGGCATACAGCCCGAGGGGACTGGCCAGAGACAGCAACTTCTCGCAGAGCTGGCGGGCCTGGAGATGCTCACCGATCTGGGCGAGCGCGGAGACGAGCCAGAAGGAGCAGATCGTGAACGTGCCTTCCTCGCCGTCCAGGCCGTCGTCGGTCTCCTTCACGGAGTAGCGCTGAACGAGGCCGTCGACAGTCAGCTCGTCGGAAATGGCCATGACCGTCCGACGAACACGTGGGTCGTCGGCCGGCAGGAAGCCGACGAGTGGCACGAGGAGAACCGAGGCGTCGAGCGAGTCGGTGTCGTAGTGCTGGGTGAACACCCCTCGCTCGTCGACGCCTCGGGCGCAGATGTCCTGATGAATGCAATCGGCCGCGGCCTGCCACTCGGTTGCCAGCTCGCGCTCGCCACGCATGCGCGCCAGCCGGGCACCCCGGTCTGCCGCCACCCAGCACATCAGCTTCGACGACGTGAAGTGCTTGGGCTCACCGCGCACCTCCCACACACCCCGATCGGGCTCTCGCCAATGCGCCAGCGCAGCTTCGACCTGGCGCTGAAGAATCGGCCATATCCGCTCGTCGAGCCGGTCCGCCGATTGGGTGTGGATGTAGACCGAGTCGAGCATCGCCCCCCACACATCCAGCTGGCGATGGTCGTAGGCGGCGTTGCCGATCCTGACCGGTCGGGCGCCCTCGTAGCCGCTCAAGTGCTCGAGCACACGCTCCTCGAGCTCGCGCTCGCCACCGACCCCGTACATGATCTGCAGCTCGGGGTCTCGCTCCGCCAGATCGGCCAGGAACCAGAAGAAGTCGTTGGCCTCCCAGTCGAAGCCGAGCGTGTGGAGGCCCCAGAGGGCGAAGGCCGAATCCCGGATCCAGCTGAAGCGATAGTCCCAATTGCGGTCGCCGCCGGGCGTCTCGGGCAGTGACGTGGTGGCGGCTGCCAACAGGGCGCCGGTCGGCGCGTACGTCAAGCCCTTGAGCGTGAGGGCGCTGCGTTCCAGATACTTGCGCCAGGGATGGTCGGGGAAGCGGCCTCGCGCCAACCAGTGCTGCCAGTGGTGTGCCGTCCAGACCAGCCGCCGGTAGGCCTCATTCCAGTCGTACGGTGGCTCGTGCTCACTCCACGACAAGGCGCAGAAAAGCGTCTGGCCTTCCTTCATGAGCGTTCGGGCCACCGCGCGACCGCCCTCGAACCCGATGCGCATATCGGTCGTGAGGACGAGCTCGACATCGCCTGCCCCGCCGCGCGCGACGCCCTGGTTGTAGATCCGATTGGTGTAGGACCACGTAGCCGATTGCCGGCCGTAATCGAACATCGGCTCGCAATCCAGCGTGACCTGCACGTCGCCGTTCATGCACTTCACGGTGCGAAGCAGGACATGGTCTGCGTCGTAATCGGTCGGCGCGCGGCGGTGGCTATGTGAGAGCTCCGTCTCGTGATGCCAGGGGCCCATCAGCAACAAGTCACGAACCACAATCCACCCGGTAGGTGTGCCCCAGCTGGTCTCCAGGATCATGGTTCCCGGGATGTAACGACGATCCGCCGGCACGGTTGCATCGGCCGGCCCGAGGCGGAAACCGCCTGCGTGTCGGTCGAGAATGGCCGCAAAGACACTGGGCGAGTCTGGCCGGGGCAGGCACAGCCACTCGACATTGCCTGAAGGCGCGACGAGGGCCACAGATTCGCAATCGGACAGGAAGCCGTAATCCGCGATCGGCGGAAATGGTGATCGTTGGAGACCGGCGATGTCCGCCACAATCGTCACGCCTCTACTTTTGCACGACGGCGATCAAGCCGCCGCAGCTTCGCGGGTCAAGCTGCAGCTGGACGGGCTGATGCGGCGGTCAGCCGAGTTGCTCTGCGGACGAGACGTTGAAGAGGGTTGCCTCCGGCGGTGCCGCCAGGGATTCGGGCAGCAACGCCATGACCTTGGCGACCTGTGGAAGTGATTCCTGCCGGTCGAGGGCCTCGCGGTCGTCGAATACCTCGGTGGCGATGAATGAGTTGGGTTCGGCTAGGTCGTGTGCGATGTCGAAACTCACGACGCCGGGCACCTGTCGACTCGGAGCGATCACGTCTTCGAAGGCCGCCTTCAGCTGAGCGGTCTTCTCGGGAAGGCACTGCACCTTGAATCTGATCACGATCATCGTCGTACTCCCAGCCGGGTCAATGGCTCGCACGATGCGGGCGCTACCTGGCGACATTCGTCCGCGACTGCCGGGCCGGATCATCAAACGTTGCCAGTTCGAGCGCAGGCACAGCGCACGGCTCGACGTCCGTGTCTACTCGGGCGTGTGGCAGACCGCTTCGACATTGTTGCCGTCGGGATCACGGACGAATGCGCCGTAGTAGTTGGGGTGGTACTCCGGCCAGACCCGCGGCTCATGAAGGGGCTCCGCACCGGCCCCTACCGCAGCATCGAAGAACGCTCGCACGGCGGCGCGATCAGGGGCTGCGAACGCCAGGTGCGACTCCCGAAAGCCTTCGCCCGTCGTTGTCGGACCGAGCCAGAAATCGGGCTTGGGCGCGACGCCGAAGCCGATGACGCTGCCGAAGTCCATGAGGCGTTGACCGCCCAGAGGTGCCAGCGCAACGTCGTAGAACGCCGCGCTGGCTCCGACGTCGGCGCACTGTATGGAGACGTGGTCCAGCCTCCGCCCATCTTTGCCGTGACGGACCGGCCGCCGCGACTCAGAGCCCAAGGCGCCGACGCGTCGAAACCGATATCCGGCGCCGGGGGGACGGGTACCGGCGGTCAGGGGGCCCGGGGGGCCGAGGTGGAGCGCCCCCCCGGCTAGAGATTCAGGATGAGTACCCCGACCGCCGCCGACG
>JAXDQG010000063.1:0-3572 GCA_034667945.1 Acidimicrobiia bacterium
TGGGCCAGATCCGCCAGGTACTGTCGGACGGCCGCTTTGGCAAACTCGTGACCCCGGGGGACGTGCAGGCCTTGGCCAAGGCGGTCCTCGACGTCGGGAATGGCAGGGGGACCACCCGTGCCGCCGCGGTCGCGGGTCGCGACCACGCCTTGGCGCACCACGGCTGGAACCGCCGGATCGAAGCGCTGACCGCGCTGTTCAAGGAGTTGCCGGCGCGTGCATTGGCCGGCTGACCACCCCGCCGTGGCCGACGCGTCCCTTTCTCCGTGGCGCCACGGTGCCGAGGAGGTCTGCGCTGGGGCCAAGGTCGTCCGTGTGCTTCGCCATCTGCCCGGCCGACGGGTGGCCACCCTGGTCGACCTGCCCGAGGGCTCGGCAGTGCTCAAGGTGTTCGCGTCGCCCCGAGCCCGCGGCAACGTCCGTCGGCTCACGGCCCTGAGAGCCACCCCGGCGGGCCATGTCGTCCCGGCAGGCGGTCTCTGCGACCTCGCCGGCCACGTGTCTGTGGTCGAGTGGATTCCCGGGACGGTGTTCGCCGATCTGGACGACGACCGATTCGTCAGGGCGTCGACCGCGGTCGGCGCCGCCCTCCGTGCCCTTCACGCCTGCGGGGCCTCGCTCGACCGAGAGTGGACCGTCACGAACGAGCTGGAGCAACTCGAGCGCCGGGCCACCCGGGCGACGGCGCACGTTGTGCGCACAGTGGCCCAAGAAGCCGCAACGATGAAGCCGGCCCGCTGTGTGCCGGCACACCGCGACTGTCATCCCGATCAGATCGTGACTGGCTCGTCGGGAACGAGGTGGATCGACCTGGACGACGCGGCCATGGCGCCGGCGGCACTCGATGTGGGCAACTTCGTGGCGCACATCCGCCGAGACGCCGCCATCGGTCGTCGCAACCAGGTGGCGAGCGCCGAGGCAATCCGCCGTTTCACCGAGGGCTACGGGTCACTTCCGCCGGACGTGACCACATGGGAGCGTCTCAGCCTCGCCCGTCTCGCCGGCCTGGCCGAGACGCGCCACGGGCGGCCGGATTGGCAAGCCGCCATCTTCGGTCTTCTCGCTGCCCCGGTCGTTTGTCCGGCGCCGGCGGGCCGTCAGGATGGCGTCTAGCTGTGACGAGCGGATGGCGTGTAGCCGGTGACCGATTGGCCGGAGAACATCGCCGGGTTGATCTCGCTCACCTCGATGACCGCGTCGGCCGGAATACCAAGGTCACGTGCCTGCCCGTACAACGATTCGGCATCGGGCGCCTCGTAGAGGCAATACGTCTTGCGCTTGTCGGCCGAAAGGAAGCTGAAGAACCAGCGCAAATTGGCGTGTCGGTTGTAGGCCTCGATCTCCTCGAGACCCTCCGCATCGAGCTCCAACTGTTCGGCGTACTGGCGCTCGATAACAAATAACGGCATAGCCGACCTCTTTCAGCGGACCACCATCAGTGGTCAAGCTACTCGCCGCTGTGCGTCGGCACCTGGCCGTGGGGAGCCCGCGCTCCCCCGGAGAAGGCGGAGCACTGTTGTGTCGGGCGTGGTGAACTGAGCATCAGCACGGTTCAGCTGTCCGAACCGGCCCGGGCCGCACGAGAGGAGCGTTCCGTGAACCGTTCGTGCACGCATCTCGACCAGGTGGCTGCCGTCACGCCGAGCAGCAACGGATGCGAAGACTGCCTCCGCATCGGTGCTCAGTGGGTTCATTTGCGGCTCTGCATGTCGTGCGGCCATGTCGGCTGCTGCGACAGCTCGCCCAACCGCCACGCCACGGCTCATTTCCATTCGAAGCATCACCCGATCATCCAGTCCTACGAGCCGGCTGAGGACTGGTGGTACTGCTACGTCGACGATCTGGCATTCGCGGTCGAGGGCGCACCCTCCTTCGCCCACCGATGAGCGCGGGACCGGCCAGCGCTCTCGGCGATCGCGCCGCGGGATTGCTGCACGTCGCGAATTCGGCGGTCGTGGTGGGCACCGCCCGGCTCGGTCACGGTTCGCTCCTCGCCCAAGGCGCGGTGATTCGTTCTGGCGATGCGGCCGTCGATGTCGGCACCGGCTCGGCCGTGCTCGAGAACTCGGTGGTGGTCGGCAACGGCGCCATGAGGACGAGCATCGGGCGGAGCAGCGTGTTCGGCCATCGCTGCCTGGTGATCGGTGCCCGGGTGGGCGACCTGTGCGAGATCGGCAATGCCTCCATTCTCTTGCCGGGATGCCGCCTCGGTGACCGGGTCTTCCTCGGCGAGGGAACGATCGTGCCGGCGGGCATGGCGCTGGCGAGTGACGTGGTCGTAGTGGGTCGACCGGCCCGGGTGATCCGACAAGCGTCGCCCGACGACCTCGAGCGGCTCGCCGGCCTGCGAGGGGGCGACCTCTCCGTCCCACAGCAGACCTTCGTGCAGGTCGAACAGACACAGGAGCCCGGTCTCATGGGGCAGTTGTACGACTACCGGGGCATCGTGCCGACGATCTCACCCTCCGCCGTCCTGTTCGCATCGGCCGAGATCACCGGCGATGTCGTAGTGGGCGACCGCGCGATCATCGGAGCGGGCGTCAAGATCATCGGCGACTCGCACGGCCCCGTGCGGATCGGCAACGACGTCCAGATCCTCGAGAACACGGTGCTGCACCTGCTTCCCGACAACCAATTGATCATCGATGACGGGGCCATCGTCGGTCCTGGCGCCATGATTCACGGCTGCCACATCGGCACTCGTTCGATCATCGAGCCCGGTGCGATCGTCTGCGACAACAGCGTGCTGGGTGCCGGCTCGATCGTCCGAGCCGGTGCGGTGGTGAAGCAACGCTCTCGCTTCGACGCCGGCAGCGAGGTCGACGGCTTCCCCGCCGTGGAAATCGGACGACACGGAGGCTTGCCCGAGCTGCCGCCGTGGGCGCTCGATCCCGACGACCTGCCACGCTCCACACCTGTCAATCGCGAAGTATGACGGTTCGTCTCAATCGCGAAGTGTGACGGAGCGTCACATATCTCGATTGAGCATGTAGCCCACGAGGCCACGAAGAAAATCCCGATGCGGCGACGGCGGGATCCTGTGGAACGACGCGTCGAAAGCTTCATAAGCCGCCGCACCGATACCGCGCCCATACTCCACCGCGAAATCGACGCTCCCCCGCGCATCCATCATTTCGACGATCCTCGAGATTGCTTCATCGGTGCGATCGAGCAATTCGCTGGTCAGATAATCCACCAGCCATGAACGCTCCCGGCCGGACACGTTCCGCAAGAGGTGAATGAGCATGAGGGTTCTCTTACCCTCTCTAATGTCTCCGTAGCGCTTCTTCCCAAAGCGGTCGACCGAGCCGAAAAGATCGAGTAGATCATCTCTTATTTGGAAGGCTGCGCCGAGGAGATATCCGAATCGCGTTAATTCAGCCAAACCGAAGCTGCCTCGCGCCCCGATCATCGCGCCGGCGCGAAGCGGATAGATGGTCGTGTACGAACAGCTCTTTCGACCAATCATTTCGAGGTAGTCGGCGGGACCCACATCTGCGTTCAGGTCCTGTCGCCAGCCAAGCTCCGTCGCTTGTCCGTCAATCGTCTGCCGAGCCATGTTGAGGAATTCG
>JAXDQG010000064.1:0-6203 GCA_034667945.1 Acidimicrobiia bacterium
CCCACGAGGTGAAGGGCGTCGTCGCCCGAGCGGTGAAGGAACCGGTATCGATCGAGACGATCGTGGTGCCGGACCCCGGGCCCGGTGAGGCACTCGTGACGGTCCAGGCGTGCGGGGTCTGCCACACCGACCTGCACTATCGAGAAGGCGGCATCAACAACGACTTCCCGTTTCTGCTGGGCCACGAGGCAGCCGGCGTTGTCGAGGCGGTCGGGCGCGACGTGAATTCGGTCGCTCCGGGCGACTTCGTCGTCTTGAACTGGCGGGCGGTGTGCGGCAACTGCCGTTCGTGTCGGCGGGGACGGCCCTGGTACTGCTTCTCCACCCACAACGCCACGCAGAAGATGACCCTCCAGGACGGCACGGTGCTGAGCCCCGCCCTGGGCATCGGCGCCTTTGCCGAGAAGACCCTGGTGGCCGCGGGCCAGTGCACGCCGGTGAACCCCGCGGCCCGTCCTGAGGCGGCCGGCCTGCTGGGCTGCGGTGTCATGGCCGGCCTGGGCGCCGCCATGCTCACCGGCAACGTCTCCCGGGGCGACTCGGTGGCGGTGTTCGGCTGCGGTGGTGTGGGCGATGCGGCCATCGCCGGGGCCCGCTTGGCCGGGGCCACGACGATCATCGCCGTCGACCTGGACGATCGGAAGCTCGAGTGGGCCCGTGACTTCGGGGCCACCCACACCGTGAATGCCGGTCGCGAAGATGTCGTCGAGGCGGTGCGGACCCACACCGGCGGTTTCGGCGCCGACGTCTGCATCGAGGCGGTGGGGAACCCCAAGGTCCTCGAGCAGTGCTTCTTCGCCCGCGACCTGGCCGGCACGGTGGTGCAGGTCGGCGTGCCCACACCGACCATGAAGCTGCCCGACCTGCCGATGATCGAGTTCTTCGGCCGTGGTGGCGCCCTCAAGCCGTCCTGGTACGGCGATTGCCTTCCCAGCCGAGACTTCCCGACGCTCATTGAGCTTTATCTGCAGGGCCGGCTCGACCTCGATCGCTTCGTATCCGAGACCATTTCGCTCGACGACGTAGAAGAGGCGTTCCACAAGATGGAGCGGGGCGAGGTGCTTCGCTCGGTGGTTCTGATCTGAGGCCACCGCCTCTGCGCTGCTGAGTCTTGCGGCGCTGAAACTCACTCAGCGCTACAGTCCGCGCATGACCGTGCAATTCCTGGATCCGCGGGCCGAGCCGGGTATGCCGGTCGACCCGTATGAGCTGAGCATCGACCTCGAGAGTGGCCCAATCGACATCGGGCTGCTGGCCAACGGCTTTCCCGACTCGGTGAACTTCCTCGACCACGTGCAGGAAGCGTTGGCCAGCGCGCTGCCGCAGGCCCGCTTCCATCGCTACGACAAGGGCAACGCCTCGATCGTGGCGCCGGACACCATGCTCGAGGAGATCACCAGCAAATGCCGGGCGGTGGTGGCCGCGTACGGTCATTGAGGCTCGTGTACGACCGGCACCGTGCGTGACGGCGTCAACATCGCTCGACGGGGTGTTCCTGCAGTCGCCCTGGTCACGACAGAGTTCTGGGCGCAAGGTGACTTCGTCGCCCGCGCCGTCGGGATGCCCGACGTGCCCCGGGTGCAGCTTCCCCATCCGGTGGCCTCGACCGGACACGACCACATGCGCAAAGTGGCCGACGAGATCTGCGCCGAGCTCGTATCGGCGCTGGAAGGCAGGCGATGATGGCCGGAGTCCTGGAAGCGGCCGACGAGTACGCAGCCGTTGAGCTGCTGCACGATCTTTCGTGCACGGACGGCCTGCCCGTCATCGTGCCGACCCAGGAGCGGGTCGAGCGAATGGTTCTGTCCTCCGGTCTCGACGGTGACATGGTCCTCGGTGAGATGGGGCCCAACCTGGGCGCCGCCACCATCGAGAGGATCGCCATCGCGGCGGTCATGGCGGGCTGCCTGCCGGATCACTTCCCGGTGGTCATCGCCGCGGTGAAGGCGGTGTCCGACCCGGTCTTCGATCTGACCGAGGTGCAGGCCACCACGCATTGCCTCGCGCCGCTGTTGCTGGTGAACGGGCCGGCTCGAGCGGCCTGTGGTCCGATCGCCTCGGGCTTCGGCGCCCTCGGCCCCGGGTTCCGTGCCAATGCGGCCATCGGCCGGGCGCTGCGGCTCTGCATGATCAACATCGGCGGCGGGCGTCCCGGCACCTCCGATATGGCGCTGCTCGGGCACCCTGGGAAGTTCACGTACTGCATGGCCGAGGCCGAGGAGACTTCGCCCTTCGAGCCGTTGCACGTGGCCCGGGGCTTCGCGCCCGAGGACTCGACGGTCACGGTGGTCGGCGTGGAGGCGCCCCACTCGGTGATCTGCGTGACCGACGCGGACAATCCCGACTCGCCGCTGTGGCTGCTCCGCACGCTGGCCGGCGCCCTGGCCAACATCGGTGCCAACAACAGCCATCTACGCGGCGGCTCGGCGGTGGTCGTCCTCAACCCCGACCATGCCACGGTGCTGGCCGACGCCGGCTACGACCGCCACAAGATCGCCGAGGCGCTGTGCGGGCTGGCCGGCCACAAGCGGGGCGCCTTGCGGGCCATCAACCCCGCGATGGCTGGTCGCGGCAGCGACGACGACTTCTCGGCCTGTTTCCGGTCGCCCGAAGACCTGGTCATCGTCCACGGCGGAGGCAACGGCCTGTACTCCATGGTCATGCCGTCGTGGTGCGCGGGGCCGCATGCCAACCGCTCGGTGAGCAAGGTGATCGAGCTCAACCAGGCGTGCGAGATCCCCGGCATGCGCTCGACGTGAGCTGCTCGCCAAGCCAGCAGCGGATCGGGCCAGCAGCGGATCAGGCCCTTCCGAGGATCCGCTCGACGGTGAGCTCGATCGTCGCCCGGTCGGGCCGGTCGTTCGGCTGCCGATACCGCTCTGCGTAGCGGCGGATGCCTTCGCCGTTCCGCTGGGGATCGACCGTGACCACGGCGCGACCCTCGAGGGAGAGCCAGCGGCCGCCGTCCATCTGACAGATGACCGCCGGGCCACCGCCGCTCGAATCGAGATTGCGAACCTTGGCGGCTCCCGTGAACGTGATCACCCGGGCCAGCTTTCGCTCGTCGTCGTAGGTGAAGCCCACCGGTGTCACGTGCGGTGTGCCGTCGCGTCGCAGCGTGGTCAGGGTGCCGAGGTGCCGCTCGGCGAGGAAGTCGAGCACCTCTCGGGGGAGTTTGGCGGGGTCGAAGCGAGGCATGGTCTGCCTGTCTACCGCGAGCGCTCCGATGTCCGGGCCACGGAGCGGGGCCTGGGGAGTCGGCTGGCACGCCGGTCCCGTCGCTGTCGATGAGGCATCGCCCGAAAGGGGCCGCGAGACCGGCAACGCACTCCATGGCGCGAGGGGCCCGGTCGTATGCTGGCTCCATGCGATGCCCGTCGTGCCGATCCGCCGTGCCCGATGGCGGACGCTTCTGCATGACGTGTGGCTTCGATCTCCAGGCCAGAGCGGACGAGCGCCGAGTGGTCACGGTGCTCTTCGGCGACCTGGTGGGCTTCACCTCCATGTCTGAGCAGGCCGATCCGGAACGGGTCAAGATTCTGGTCGATCGCTGCTTCGAACGGCTGGTGCG
Organism: Acidimicrobiia bacterium; assembly: GCA_034667945.1. GTDB lineage: Bacteria > Actinomycetota > Acidimicrobiia > Acidimicrobiales > CAIXPF01 > JAXDQG01. The sequence goes on from JAXDQG010000064.1 coordinate 3,572, forward strand.
CGACATCGTCGCCTTCGGCGGACGGGTGGACAAGATCGTCGGCGACGCCATCGTTGCCCTTTTCGGTGCCCCCGTCGCCCACGAGGACGACCCCGAGCGAGCCGTCCGGGCCGCGCTCGCCATGCAGGAGACGATGCGCGAGTACCGGGCCGAGCTGGGCGCCCCGATTCAGATGCGCATCGGCATCACCACCGGCGAGGTCCTCACCGGGGCCATGCGGGCCGGGGGCGACTACACCGCCATGGGTGATGTGGTCAACACCGCCAACCGGCTGCAGACCGCGGCCAAGGGTGGCGAGGTGCTGGTCGGCTCGGCCACCTATCACGCCACCTCCGAGGCGGTGTCCTACGAAGCCGTCGGCCTCATCCAGGCACGCGGCAAGGAAGACCCGGTCGAGGCCTGGCGGGCCACCGAAGTGCTCCTCCTGCCTGGGCGGCATTCCCGTCCCAGGCGCTCCCCGCTGGTCGGGCGTGACGAGGAGCTGACCCTCCTCCGTCAGGCCGTCGAGCTGGCCTTCACCCGCCGGCGCGGCAACATGATCCTGCTTCTCGGCGACGCCGGGGTCGGTAAGACCCGCTTGGCCGACGAGCTGGCGGAATGGGCGGCCAGGGAGCACGGCGCCCTGCACATCGAGAGCCGGTGCGTCCCCTACGGCGAAGCCAACATCTGGTATCCCGTCGGCGCGGCCCTTCACGACCTCTGCGCCGTGCCGGAGGACGCCCCGCTGGCGGAAGCGCAGTTACGCTGCGCCGACAACGTCACGAAGGTGTTCAAGGCGGCGCCAGATTCGCCGCAGGTCACTCAGGTCGTCAACAGCCTCCTGTACCTCATGGGATATGACGGCCCGATGCGCCATCTCGAACCCCAACGGGCTCGAGAGGAGGCCACCCGCTCGCTGGTCCGTTTTCTGGAGGCCATCTGCGCGGATCGACCGCTGTTCTTCCGGCTGGCCGACCTGCACTGGGCCGACGACCTGGTGCTCGCCCTCATCGACGACCTGCTCAACCGACTCAGCCGCTCGCCATTCTGCCTGGTAGCGGGCTCCCGCCATCTGCTCGACCCCCGTTGGGCGCCGCGCAGCGGGCGACACAACACCGTGGTCGTCAACCTTGACCCGCTCGAGGAGGTGGCTGCCCGAGACCTCCTCGAGCATCTGCTCGGCCACAAGGACCTGTCGCCGGCACTCCGGGCCACACTGCTGGCTCGCAGCGGCGGCAACCCGTTCTTCCTGGAAGAGCTGGTGGCACTGACAGGTCGCGGCGAGGACGTCGACGTCGAGCGGTCGGCCGAGCGAACCTCTTCTTCGTCTTCCCAGCTCATCGACGCCGAGTTGCCCGAGACCCTGCGCGGGCTCGTGGCCGCCCGCCTCGACCGCTTGCCGCCCGAGGAGCGCATCGTGGTGGAGGACGCCGCCGTGATCGGCCGGTCGGGACCCCTCTACGCCCTGGAGCACATGGCCGAGCGCACCGGCACCCAGGCGTCGTGGCGTTCGGCCCTCGACCACCTCGTCGACAAGGAGGTGCTCGAGCTCGCGGGCACCCGCTGGGCGTTCCGCTCCGACCTGGTGCGCGAGGTGGCCTACAGCACGCTGACCAAGTCCGACCGGGCCCGCCGGCACTCCGACATCGCCCAATGGATGGAACAGCACCTGGGCGTCGAGGCCGCCGACGACGCGGTGGTCGACCGCATCGCCTTCCACTTCGGCGTGGCGGCCTCGCTGGCACAAGAGCTGAGCCTGGTCGTCGGTCTGCCTACAGACCTGGTCGAGCGGGCGCTCCGTTGGCTCGGACAAGCCGGGCGGCGAGCGCAGGCGTCCGAAGTGCACGTCCTGGCCGCCCGCCTCTTCAGCCAGGCCCTCGATCTGGCCGGTCCCGAGCCGACGGAGCAGCGGCTGCGGTTCCTGCTCGGCCGCGCCGAAGCCCGTTGGGGCCTCTTCGAGCTCGATCTGGCCGCCGTCGATGTCGACGAGGCGCTGGTGGTGGCCGTGGCGCTGGGCGATGAGCGCAGTCGTGCCCGGGTGCTGCTGGCCCGGGCCGAGGTCGAGCAGCGCCAAGGTGCGTTGGCGTCGGCCCATGCCACCCTCGACGAGGCGCTCAACATCTTCCGCAACCTGGGCAACCGGCGTGGCGAGGCGGAGACACTGCGCCACCTGGGGATGACCCGGTTGTTCCAGCGGGCCTACAAGGAAGCCGAGGCCTCCACCCAAGAGGCGCTGTCCATCTTCCGCGAGCTGAGCGATCGGCGCGGCGAGGCATGGGCGTTGCAGAACCTGGCTTGGGTGGCCTATCTCGCCGGTCGCGTCACCGAGGCCGAGGCCCGCATCGACGAGTCAGCCGCCACCTTCGCCGAATTGGGTGACCAGGCCGGCTTGGCCTGGGCGAACGGCCTGCTGGCGTTCACCCGGTTCCACCAGGGCCACTTGGCCGAGGCCGAGCAGCTGGCCGAGGAGCTGTTGCCCGACGCCCACGAGCGCGGCGACCGCTTCGGCGAGGCGATGATGTTGCTGCTGACCGGCCTCGTGCGATTGTGGTCCGGCCGCACGGCGCTGGCCGTCGAGCGAGCTGAAGAGGCCCGGATGCTCTTCTCCCGCATCGGCGACAGCATGGGCCAGGGTCAGGCCGAGGCCACCTTC
>JAXDQG010000065.1:0-4658 GCA_034667945.1 Acidimicrobiia bacterium
ATCGCCTTCCATGCTTGTTGCATGAGGCTGCGCAAGCGGAGCGCCTTCACATAGTCGGTGCCGAGGACGAGTTCGCCGGCTTCGAGGTACTGACGTACATCCTCCCCGTAGCGGTCCGGGCGACCACGCAGCATGGCCTGGTGGTAGGCGCTTGCCTCGGGCAGGAGGATCGTGAACAACAGCGGCCCGTAGAGATGGTCGAGCGGCACGGTGACCGGTACGACGCGGGCACCCTCGGCCTGCAGTTCGTCCACCACCTTCTCGAGCGAGCTTGCCACCGCGGGCGCACAGGGATCGACGTAGTGGTTGCGCGGTACGCCGATGCGCAGCCCGGAGACGCCGGCCTCGATGCCTTCGAGATAGTCGGGCACGGTGACGTCGACCGTGGCCGGGTCTCGCCGGTCGTAACCAGCCAGCAACCGCAGGCTGATGGCGACGTCGCGGACCGTGCGGGCCATCGGTCCGGCATGGTCGAGTGACCAGCTCAGCGAGGTGACGCCGAAGCGACTGACCCGCCCGTACGTCGGCTTGATACCGGCCAGACCGCACAGCGACGAAGGGATGCGGATGGAGCCGCCGGTGTCGGTGCCGAGGCCCATCAGCACTTCCCCCGCGGCGACGGCGGCCCCGGTGCCTCCGCTGGACCCGCCGGGGATGCGGCCGGTGTCCCAGGGGTTGCGGGTGGTCGGCGTCACCACCCCATCGGCGAACTCGTGCGTGTGGGTCTTGCCGATGATGACGGCACCCGCCTGCTCGAGCAGCTCGACGCAACGGGCGTTGCCGGTGGGCAGGAAGTCCTGCCGGACCTGTGAGCTGGAGGTGGTGGGCAGACCGGTCATGTCGAACAGGTCTTTGACGCCCACCGGTATGCCGTGGAGCGGCCCGCGATAGGCGCCTCGCGCCACGTCGGCCTCGGCCGCCTTGGCCGCGGCGCGGGCCCGATCGTGGAGCACCTCCACGAAGGCGCCGATTGTCGATTCCACCGCATCGCAGCGGGCGAGGACAGCATCGGTCAGCTCGACGGGTGAGAGCGCCCGGGTGCGCAACGCCTGGGCGGCGTCTTCCAGGGTGAGGTGGTTCAGATCGATGGTCATCAGGTCCACCGAGCGTCGAATGCGGTCGCCGGCGGCACTTCGTCGACATCCGCGGCCCGCACCGCCGTGACCGAGGCGATGACGACCTGCAGCATCGGAGTGAGCGCCGTCTGCCGTTCGGCGCTGAGGTCGAGCTCTGCGTAGCGCAGCAGCTCGTCGAGGGACGAGCTCGTGATGTCCATCACACCATCCTGTGACATGGGCGGGCGCTTCACCAGCGCCTGTGACATGGGCGGGCGCTTCACCAGCACCCGCGCGGGGGCGTGGTGCAGCCCCTGCGGGCGGATTGCCGATGCGGGGAAGCCGTTGAGAGAAGCGTTGCGGGGAACCTACATCTGGGGTGTGACAGCGAAGCGGCCCGGTTCGCTGCGAACGGAGAAGGCAAGCTGGTCAGCGGCACGAAAAATCGACAGCGGAGGGCCACCATGGGCACTGACCCGGTCGCCACGATGAACGATCTCCTGGCGTGGGCGCTCGGGCTTCCGGGTGCCTTCGAGGACCACCCGTGGGACAGCGCTCCGGTGGTCAAGGTCAACAAGAAGATCTTCGCATTCTTCGGGCAACCTCCCGACCCGGGCGTGGCCGTCAAGCTGCCGGAGTCTGCGGACATCGCCCTCGGGCTGGATTGCACCAAGCCGACCGGGTACGGCCTGGGACGCAGCGGTTGGGTGTCCATCGACTTCAGTGGACCGGATCTCCCCTCCTTCGATGTCCTGAGCGACTGGCTGGAGGAGAGCTATCGGGCCATCGCCCCGAAACGCCTGAGTGCGCAGCTCGATGCCACTGCGGTGGACAAGGAATCCGAGACGGGCTAGGCACGGAAACCGTGGAGATCGGCTGGACGACGATGGGGGACCTGCTGCCGGACCCGGTCACCGGGCGTTGGCTGACGCAGGCCGAGCGTTACCGCATGATCGTGGAGGGCGCCGTACTGGCCGAGCAGGCCGGCTTCTGGTGCGTCTCGGTGGGGGAGCACCACTTCTGCGACTACATCATCTCGGCTCCGCCGGTGTTGTTGGCCGCCATCGCCGAGCGCACCAGTCGTCTGCGGGTCGGCACGGCAGTGGCGTTGGGCGCCAACAACGACCCGGTGCGATTGGCGGAGGACTACGCCACCCTGGACGTGCTGTCCGGCGGTCGGGTCGAACTGGTCGTCGGGCGCGGGAACCTCTACGAGCACACGTTCACGGCTTTCGGCCAGGACCCGGGAGACTCCCGGCTCATCTACAACGAGCGGGTCGAGCTGCTGGTCAAGGCCCTCAACGAACAGCAGTTGCAGTGGACGGGCACCAGCCGGCCCCCGTTCTGCAACTTCACCACCCAGCCCAGGCCCGTGCAGCAGCCCCTCCCCGTCTGGGTCGGCGGCGGCTCGTCGATGGACTCTGCCGAGTTCGCCGCGGTCCAAGCCCTACCGCTGATGCTGCCGGGCGTGTTGGGACCGCCGCGCCGCTTCATCCCCCTGGTGGAGCACTATCGAGCCCGCTGGGCCGAACTGGGCCACGACCCGGCCAACTGCCGAGTCGGCAGTGTGGCCCACACCTTCGTCGCCCCCACCTCGCAGGAAGCCAGGCGTCTCATGGAGCCCCGCATGGAGGTCTACATGGGGTGGGTTCGTGAGCTGATCTCGATCTCCACACCGCACATGGCCGACTTCGTGCCGCCCTTCGACTTCGAGGGCTTGACCACCCGAGGGCCGACGATCTGCGGCAGCCCGGCAGAGGTCATCGACCGGATCGGCTACTACAAGGACACGCTGGGCCTCGACGTCTTCCTGTTGATGTGTGACATGGGAGGTCTGCCGCCCGAGGAGCTGGCGACCACGCTGGAGCTGGCGGGCAAGTCGGTGCTTCCCGCCTTCACGGCCTGATCTCAGGCTTGCTGTCAGGCCTTTCAGCCCTTTCAGGCCTCGCGGGCCTGGGGCTCACGGGTGTCTCGGGCGGCGCGGCGAGCCGCCCGGCGAGTCTCGTAGTCGGGGGCGTAACGGTCGAGGAACCCGGGATCGGCTGCGGCGGCGAGGGGGCGTAGGTCGTCGCGGGCCCGTTCCCAGCCTTCGATGAGTCGGTCCTCGGCCTCGTAGTTGAACCGGTCCTGCAGCAGTCCGCGCTCCGTCCGCCCGCCGTACTCCAGGGGGTGATCCGCCAACCAGCGGGCCGTGAAGGCAATGGCCTCCTCAACGGGGACGCGATCGCGATAGCCCAGTTGGTGGACGAGCTTGTCGGCGGGGGTCAACCGGTGGAACGGGTCGGCCAGCATCATGAGCGGATGACCGGGCGTGGCCAACTCGTAGGGCATCTCCACGATCTCGAGCCGGTGATCGAGCGCGTCGGCGATGATCTCGACCAGCTGTCTCAGCGTCGGGGTCCATTCGTCGCTGGCGGTGTAGGCCTGACCAGCCGAGGCATCCGGCCGGTCGACGGTGAGCAGGAGGGCGTGGGCGGCGTTGGCGGCGAAGGCGGCCGTGCGGAGGAAGAGTCCCCCATCAGGGAGGATGATCTTGCGCCGGCCGTCGAGGATCCGGCGGACGACCATCCACTCGCGGGGAATGAGCTGGTCCGGTCCATAGATCAGCGGATAACGGATGTGCGAAGCGGTCGGATGGTGCCGAAAGACCGCGTCCTCGGTCTCGACGATGCGCACGACCTTGAGGTTCTCGTCGCCACCGTCGGACTCCCTCGCCTTGGCGGCGTCCTCGCGTGTGGGCGCCCGGAGACCGGGCGGTTCGAGCACGAGGGGCGAGCCGTAGCCCCGATACACCGGCACACCGCCGACCGACACGAACTTGCCGACCCGTCCGGCCAGCAGCCGGGCAAGCTCGCGCAGGCGGCCGTACATCACGAAGGCCACGTCGAAGGTTCGCCCGGCGAGCGCGGAGTCGACCGCGGCCGGGTCGAAGGCATCGGTGTGGATGTGCTCGAGGTCGGGCGGGATCGAGTCAACCTCGTGCCGCCCCGAGTGCAGGATGGCTACCTCATAGCCCCGCTCTACCAGGCCATTCACCACGTACGGCCCCGTGGGGCCGGTCCCCCCTACCACCAGCGCTCGCATGGACGGCGACCCTAGCCCCTGCCGTGCCGGGCCCATCACGGCACGCTTGCGCCGTGTCTGGTGGGCCGCCGCGGTCACAGAATAGTGTCGCCGCGCCCTGCAGCGAGGTGCGGGGCCGGTCGACACGGCGGCGTTCGAGGCGTCGAGCTACTGCACGAGGCAGGAGTTCAGGGTGGACGGAGGGATGCACGGCTAGGGCCCTCCTCGTAGTCTGCGCATCGTCCGGAGTCTCCGGCTCGCCGGGACTCTGCGGATCGCCGGCCGTGGGCCGACAAGGGGGAGAGCGATGCCTGCGTATGTCATTGCCGAGGTCGACATCACTGATGCCGACGGCTACGAGCCCTACAAGGCCAAGGCTGCGGCTGCCATCGCTGCGCACGGCGGGGTGTATCGGGTGCGGGGCGGTGACGTCGAGTCGCTCGAAGGCGTCGATGTCACGGGACGAGTAGTGGTACTGGAGTTTCCCGACGTGGAGGCGGCCCGCAAGTGGTACCACTCGGCTGAGTACCAGGCTGCTTT
>JAXDQG010000066.1:0-2565 GCA_034667945.1 Acidimicrobiia bacterium
GGGCCCCCACCGGGGTGGGCGGAGGCAGTGCCGGACGACGGGGCGCCCAACTGGCGCAGATCGCCGAAACCGTGTGGCGGCTACAGGGCGGGCCGCCCCGATTGCTGGTGGCCAAGCCGGGGTTGGACGGCCACTCGAACGGCGCCGAGCAGATTGCCGTGGCGGCGCGCGATGCCGGTATGGAGGTGATCTATCAAGGCATCCGCCTGACCCCTGAGCAGATCGCAGCCGCGGCCCGCGACGAGGATCCCGACGTCATCGGCTTGTCGATCCTCTCGGGCAGCCATCTGGAGTTGGTGCCCGAGGTGGTGCGCCTGCTCCGTGAGGAAGGTGTCGAGGCCCCTGTCATCGTGGGCGGCATCATCCCTGACGACGACCGGCCCGCCCTGCTCGCGCTCGGAGTAGCCAAGGTCTACACACCTCGCGACTTCGAGCTGGCTCGGATCATGGGCGACATCGCGCAGCTGACCGAAACCCATCGGGCCCGCTGACCGCGACCCATCCCGCCACCGGACGGCGGGCAGACCGACCGAGACAACGGCACGCGCGAGTTGCGCGCCACTCTCGGTAGGGGCAGGGAGGACCCATAGCGATATGGTGAGACGACCATCACCTTCACGGAAACGAAACACTTCGCGGGAACGAAACACCCTCGGGAACGAAACGCTTGCGGGACCGACACACTTCGCGGGAACGAAACACTTGATGGACAGGAGCGCGAGACTGCGGGAACCGAAGGTGGCGTTGTGCGGTGCGCTCATCGACGCAGTGAGGCTCGAATCCGCCGTCCAGCAGGTGCTCGGCTGGGCTACGGAGCCGCGTAGTACAGCGGAAAAGGCCAGGGACGACCAGCACGGGCTCCAGCGCTGTCGACTGGTGCTGACACCAAACGTCCACCACGCGGTCCTGCTGGTCGAGCAGCCACAACTGCGAGAGGTCTACGACCAGGCCGACCTGGTGCTGGCCGACGGCGCCCCACTCGTGGCGTTGGCAAGGGCCCGCCGTCAACCGCTGCCTGAACGAGTGGCCGGTTCCGACCTGGTTCCCGCACTGCTGGCCGCCGCACCTCTGGGGATGCGGGTCTTCCTGTTGGGCGCCGGACCCGGCGTAGCCGAACGTGCAGCCGCAGTGATCGACAAGCGCTGGCCCGGCGTACGGGTGGTGGGCTGGTCCAGCCCTCCCCAGGGCTTCGAACACGACCCACAGCTCGACGCCTCGCTGGTCGACGAGGTCAACGCCACGAGCCCGGATCTGCTGGTGATCGGCCTGGGTGCACCGAAGCAGGAGCTGTGGGTCCATCGCCACCGGGAGCAATTGGACGCTCGTGTGGCCGTCTGCGCAGGGGCCACCATCGACTTCCTCGCCGGCCACCAGTCGAGAGCCCCTCGCTGGATGCAACGGGCCGGCCTGGAGTGGCTGCACCGGGTCGCCGTGGAGCCCGATCGGCTGATGCATCGCTACGCGCACGACGGTCGGGTGTTCATCCGCATCGCCTGGGGCGAACTGCGCGGCCGACCGCTGCTGCCGGCGCTGCTCGAACTGCGCGATGGTGCCAAGCTGTCGGCTCACGATGCGCCGCCGGTGACCAGCCCCAGGGGAAGCGCGACAAACAAGTTCCCCTGACCAGGCGGCACGAGCGGCGCCACCGCACGCCAACTCGAGCGGATCCGGACGCACGGACACGATCTGGACAGGAAACCGCCCATCTATGGACATCCCCAGGTAGGAGACTGTGGGCATGCCCGCCTTCAGCGGCTGCCAGCGTCACCCGGTGCCTCGAGCGGCCGGAAAGCGCCCGCAGCGATGACTTCGAGAGCGTTCTACGGCAGCGACCAGGGAGCTTGGCCGGCAACGACCAACGCGAATCGGGGGTTGTGAAATCTGCGCTTTACCTACCGGAGTATGGCGCCGATGGAGAATCGTGCCCGATCGACGTCCCGTAGCCAGCCTTGCCCTCGGAGTCGCCGGATTGGTCGCAGGCGTCATCTCGATAGCGACCTCCATCAGCTTCTTGGGCCTCCTGGCCGGCCTGTGTGCCGCGGCCGCCGGGGCGCTCTCGTGGGTCGCGACACCGTCCGCCCAGAGCCTCAACCAGACCGCCATCGATGAGCCCGACCCGGTCTCGGCAACGAACGATGATCCGTCTGACCACCGCGAGCGCGAGCCGGAGACCGCCGCCGCCCAAGTCCTCGAAACCGAGTCCGACCGCGCCATCGATCACGATCTGGATCCCCGACCGGCGATCGCTGCCCGCCCCGCCAAAGGAAGTCACTCGCCCGCGGGCGGCGGGGCCAGTGAAGGGCAGTTGCTGGTAGATCCGGTCACAGCGCTGTACTCGGAGAGCTACCTCCTTGTCGCCCTGGACGCCCGGATCGCTGCAGCCAGGCGCCGTCTGCGGCCGGTGTCGGTGGTCATGGTCGAGGTGGTGGAAGGCCTCGCGACGGGGCGCACGGCCGCCTGTGACCCCAAGATCGTCGCGGATGCTGTCCGGACCACACTGCGCGAGGCGGACACCGCCAGTCGGATGAACGACGGCCGTTACGCGCTGGTGCTCGAGGACACCCC
>JAXDQG010000067.1:0-8188 GCA_034667945.1 Acidimicrobiia bacterium
ATCGTCGCGCTGGAGGCCGACGTCAGAGACTCGGCGCAGCTGCAAAACGCGGTCAGGCAGGGCCTCTCCGAGCTCGGTCACATCGACATCCTGTGCGGCAACGCGGGCATCCTCAGCCTCGCGCCGGCGGTCGAGATCGACGAGCGCGTGTGGCAGGAGATGATCGACGTCAACCTGACGGGTGTCTGGAAGACGATCAAGGCGGTTGTGCCGTCGATGATCGAGCGCCGGCAGGGCGGATCCATCATTCTGACGAGCTCAATCGCCGGGCTCATGGGCTTCGGTAACGCGGCGCACTACTCGGCCGCGAAGCATGGCGTCGTCGGGCTGATGCGCGTGCTCGCACAAGAACTCGCGCCCTACGGTATTCGAGTGAATACGGTCAATCCGACCACGGTGAATACCAACATGATCTCTTGGGATGGCGTCTATAACGTCTTTCGTCCAGACCTCGAGAACCCCACCAAGGACGACCTTGGCGACGCTATGACCGGTCTCAATTGCCTGCCCATTCCGTGGGTCGATCCCGTCGACGTCAGCAATGCCGTGCTGTGGCTGGCCTCGGATGAGGCTCGGTACATCACGGGAGTTGCTCTGCCGGTGGACGCGGGTTTCCTTCAGAAGATGGGCGGCACTCCTCTGGTCCTGCCCGAGTGAGCGACCGAGCACAGTCAAGCTCCGAAGACCTGGCCGTACAGCGTGAACTGCTGGCGGCCAGGGTCATCGGCCGAACTCGCGAGCTGGACCTCGTGCTGGCGGCCGTCTCGGCCGGACGTGACCTGCTGCTCGAAGGGCCTCCGGGCACGTCCAAGAGCACCATCCTGAGGGCCATCACCGAAGGCTGGGGCATTCCGCTGCTCTTCGTCGAAGGCAACGCCGAGCTGACGCCGGCCAAGTTGATCGGGCACCACAATCCCGCCCGCGTGCTGCGGGAGGACTACAGCGCCGACAACTTCGTGCCCGGTCCGCTGGTCGCCGCCATGCAGCGGGGCGGATTCCTCTACATCGAAGAGCTCAACAGAGCACCGGAAGACACGCTCAATGCGCTGCTGACCGCCATGGCCGAGCGTCAGGTGGAGGTGCCCCGGGTGGGGACCATTCGAGCGCTCCCGAGCTTCCGCATCGTGGCGTCCATGAATCCCTTCGACAACGTGGGAACCATGCGCATCAGCGCCAGTTTCTACGACCGCCTGTGCCGGTTGGCGGTCGGCTACCAGTCGATCGCAGAGGACTGCCAGATCGTGACGCTGCGCACCGGCAGTCGTGATGCTCGGCTGGTGGCCGACGCCGTGGCGCTGGCCAGGGCGAGCCGCCATCACCCCGAGGTCCGCCAAGGGAGCAGCGTGCGAGGCGCAATCGACCTGGTGGCGGTGGCCGCCTCGCTTGCGGCCATCCGCCGCCAAGGCGGTGAAGGGCTCCACGCCGAGCTGGTCCTGGACGCAGCCTTGGTTGCCCTGTCCGCCCGCATCACCATGGACGAGACCAGCGATCGGACGCCCGAGCAGGTGATTCGTGAGCTTTGGGAGGACCACTTCGTGCTGCGGCCCAAGCGTGCGACCGGCGGGGGACCCAGCACGGATCTGCCCAATCCCATATGACTGACGGCCGAGGACGTAGCAGCCCCCGAGACGCGCCTCGGCAAGTTGCGTCCCCTGCGTCGCCGGCCCAAACAGCTTGCCGAGCAGCCCCTGCTCTATCAGGCCAACAGTGCCGGAACGCTGGTGGTCGAGGGCGGCGCTGGGGACCGGCGGGGCGGGGGCCCGGACGGCGAGGTGCCCGGGCCGACGCAGGGCTGGGTGGCGACGGCCGAATCCGGGGAACGTCGCACGCTGGAGGACGTCGTCGAGTCGGAGGCCGGCACGGCTGACGTGCGCCGCATGGCCGCCGAGATCACACGGCGGCTGAGTGTGCGTCCCAAGAGCCGCGATCGGGCGGCCACGCGGGGACTGGGCCAACTGGTCAGCGTGCCGTACCGCTACAACTCCGACGATGTCGATCTCGATCGGACGTTGGAGGTGCTCACCGAGCGGCCGATCCCCGAGGACACCGACATCATCGTGCGGGAGCGCCGGCAGGGCCGACGGGCGGTCGTCCTGATGGTGGACGTGTCCGGGTCGATGCGCGGCGAGAAGGCGCAGGTGGCGGCGGCCACCGTCGGCGCGCTGGCCGGTGAGTTGGTCGACGACGAGCTGGCGGTGGTGGCCTTCTGGAAAGACGCTGTGCTGGTGAAGCCCATCGGGCGGCCGCGCCCCGCCACGGCGGTGCTGGCTGACCTGCTCCGCATCCCGGCGAAAGGTCTGACCAATGTCGATTTCGCCTTGCGGATGGGGCTTGGCGAGCTGGCCGGGTCCCGCGCCCGGCGCCGCATCGGCATCCTGTTGTCAGACGCAGTCCACAACGCCGGTCCCGACCCGCGGGTCGGTGCCGCTCGGTTCACCCGGCTGCATGTGCTGTTGCAGAACGACGGCGAACACGATGCCGAGCTGGGCACCGATCTGGCTCGGCTGGGCGGCGGTCAGCTGGTGGCGGTGAGGCACCATCGGGACGTGGCTCCTGCGCTCAACCGGCTGCTCGGCCGTTGAGCATCGGAATGGCGGGTGGTGGGATGGTCGGCGTCAGTTCCTGCTGGCGGCGAGCTGCCGTTCGATCCAGCGAGTGATCACGTCGACGACGTAGCTGCGCTCGTCCGGGGTCATGATGCGCCCCTTGGGGATGCCGTGCCAGCGCTCGAGGCAGGTGCGGCAGCAGGTGGCGGTGGCGTGTTGGGCCACGAACACCGGGTGACCCCGGTAGGGGGTCTGCTTGCCGTCCTTGTACGGCTCGGCTGGTGCGACCCGGCTGGCGACGAGCTCACCGGCGTGCGTCCGCATGGTCGAGAGGCCCCTGGTCTGCGCCGTCGCCCAGTCGCGCCCGGCAAGGTGGAACTTGGCACGAAACGGCTGCTGAGCGAGGCGATCGATCAGCTGATCCAGCTCGTCGGGGGAGGGCACACCCTCAAACGCTAGGGCGCACCCTCCGCCTGACGAGAGGCGATGGTTCGCTGGCTACGACCGCACGTTGGACAGCTGCGGATGCGTCGCCCGTGCCGATTGTGGCAACGGGTTGGGAGGTACGACCGTACGCACCGGCGGTGGGGTGTAGGTGCCGTTCACGGCGGGATTGCCGAAGTTGCATATCTGCACGACATTGCGAAGAGTGTCCTCGGGCTTGCCGGCTTGGAGCTGGAAGAATCCGAGCTCCGTGTTGTACAGACACCCGTCCAAATAGACGAGACTCGTGGCATTGTCGAGCGGATCTCCCAGCTCATCCCGGGAGGCAACCAGCAATCGGCGGTTGCCTTCCGCCGAGAATGCCCAAATGTCGCTGTTGACGGTGTCGGCGAAATAGATGGTGCCGTCGGGGCCGACTTCGAGGCCGTCGTTGTTGCCCATGCCCGAGGCGAACAGATCGGGCTTGCCCGCTGATCCGTCGTCGTTGATCGGGATACGCACCAGCAGTCCGCCACCGGTCGCCAGACCAGGTCCGCCGTCCGTGCCGGCGAACAGCGTCTTGCCGTCAGGCGACAGCGCAACGGTGTTCACTCCCAGATACGCCCAGGGTGCGTCGTATCTGGCGTTCCAGGTGGCGCTCTGCTCCGTCCAGCCGAGGAGCGGATCGTCCGACCAGATGGCGCCGTGTCCCTGGCGGTCGAACTTCCAGATGACGCCGAGCAGGAGGTCTGTCACGTAGACGTTGCTGTTTGCGTCTATGGCGATGTCGTCAGGGAAGCAGATGGGGACGCCCATGCCCCTGGTCGCAAACGGGGTGACCGTTCCGGTCTTGGGATCGACGCGGTAGATGCCGCTGGTGGTGTTCTTCGGATCGCGGCAGTTGGGATGGTCCGCTTGGAACAGGTCGGCACCCTCGACGTCGTTGAACGCGGCGAGGATCGTGCCGTCGGAGGGGTCGCGCTCGAGGCCGACGAGATCGCCTTTGACCCCACCACCGGGCACGTCGGCGACCTTGTGCTTATCGCCGGTTGCCGGGTCGACGTGCCAGATCTCGTCGAGGGCGAAGAGGGAGACGTAGAGCCCGTGGGCGCCGTCGGTCGTGATGCCTTCGGGGATGCCGGGAGTGCCGTTGACAGTGTCGAAGGTTGCGATCGTCCTCGCTGTTCTCTGCGGTATCTGGTCGGCCCGGGGCGCATCTCCAGCTACCACCGCCGGTATTGCGATCAGAGTCGCGAGCGCGACGGTGCCCAGGGTCGAAGCAAACTTGTTCATATTCACCCCCGTACTCGGCGGCGACGCGCGAAGAACCGTCGCTCGCCCGAGCTGTAATTGTCAACAGGTGCCGCCCCAGTTGCGATTGTTACGCCCGTGAGTCCGAAGCGCAAGGGTGTTTCAAGATATGAATAACCGCTAGTCGGACCTCGCTCTATTACTTCTGATAGCACTGCGGAGATTGGCGGCGAGCGGCGGTCCGGCTCCGCCTGCGAACTTCCGGGTACAGAAGGCGCATGGAGCCGCTGAGCCTGTTCCAGGAGGTGGCCGACCGGACGGGGCTCGACCGGACCACGGCCACATTCGCCACCACGGCCCTGCTGCGGGCGATCGGGCTGGGGCTGAGTCCCGCGGACGCCGAGCGGCTGCGGGGCCAATTGCCCGATCCGCTGGGCGATCTGGTCCGTCCCGAACCAGGCGTCACGTTTCACTGGAGCGAGTTCATCAACCGCGTCGTCAAGCCGGATGCTTCTCCGTCCGAGCCCCGGCGGCTGGCCGAACAGCTGCTTGACGTCTTGCGGAGCCACGTGGACGAGGACGTCCGACCGTTGCTCGTGCTGCCGTCGTCATTTCCATCTGAGCAGCGGGTGGAGATCGCATTGGCCCGGATGCGGGGCGAGATTCCCGGCAGCACCGAGGCCGACGAAGCGATCGCCCGAGTGGTCGCCCAGCGCGATGCCAGGTATTGGCAGAGTGGCGCCAAGCCGGGGGAGTGGGTGATGGAGGTCCCCGACCGGGGTCGGGGTCAGGTGCGCTGGGCCGATTGGTCGTTCGAGGCCCGGGTGTGGCGCTGGAATACCGGGCCCACGCCGGCGCCACCGTTGGAGCTCACCAATGGGCCGACGGTCTTCGGTGATGCGAATGGAGCGGTGGACTACGTCGAGGACAACCTGCTCGGCGTTTGAGCTCTCGAAATCACTGCTCGCGTAGCGAATTCACCCGGGCGTAGTAGGACGCCCCATCAGTTGGGGAGGACGCCCCATCAGTTGGGGAAATGGTCGCACCGCGGTACAGGTCGTCTGACATCGCTCCGAAGATTCTGGTGTGCCCGGGACCGTCCGGCCGGCGAGACGGGGCACAGGGGGTCCCGCTCCGACCGTTTCAGGAGGGGTTGGGAAGAGGAGATGGTGGTCTCGGTCGGCGAAACGCCGCGCCGTCCTGGACGACCACTCTTCCGAGGCTGTTGGTCGACGCCCGCCCGCGTCGACCAACAGCACTCGTCGTTTTGGCCCATCAAGCGAACGGTCCGACGGTCACGATGACCTCGGCGCCCCGGGGCAGTTGTCCAAGCGTCGACGACAGTCCGCTGATCGCCAGCGCATTTACTGGCTGGGTGTGGTCACGGGACGCGGCGGGTGCAAAGCTGTCAACCCGTCGTGTGGGAAAGGTGGGCGCCGCCGTGCTGAAGCCCTTTGAGCCACCGCCCGTGTACTCCGTCGAGGTTGACGGCGAAGTCGTCGGACCGACGTTTGCGTACGGTGACGAGGAAGACGCCCACCGTTGGGTCGCCCGGAATCACCCGGCGCGGCCCTACACGATCATCAGCGTGGACGGCGTAACACGGCGGGTGGACTACCTTCCGGTGACCGGTAGCACGGACTGCGACTACGGCTAGGGCCGTCTGACGGGGCGGCTGGTGTCGAGGAGCGACTCCCGCAGGAAGTCAGCGTCGGTTCGTCGGTCTTCCCGGCAGCAGTGCGAACCCGGGCAGGCTTACAGATTTTTGGTTTGGTTGCCGCGGACCTCCAGTGGGTGTCAACAAATCACCAACTTGTGGCGCATCGCCCGAACGGGTGGCCCGCTCTGCTGCCTTCAAGGCACCTCCGATTGGTGGCTCGGCCCATGCCAGCACGACGTTCGAGAGATTGCTGACATCAGCGAAGCGAAATCGTCGCAATACTCAAACCTTCTGAACCGTCAATCGTGTTAGAGTGCTTGCCGAATCTATGGCCGTCGTGGAGACGAACGCCGGTAACGAGGGTGCAGTGACAATCGGTTCTGACACGCAGCCATTGGTTAGCGTCATCCTGCCGACGTATCCGAACGACGTTCGAATGCCATACCTCGGGCAGGCCATCGCCAGCGCGCTGGCCCAGACATATACGAACCTGGAATTGATAGTTTCTGACAATTCAATGTCGGACCGTGTTCGTGATTTAGTGGCTTCCTTTGGGGATGCCAGGGTGAGATACCGCCATAACGGCGGCAACATCGGCCCACTGTTGAACGCGCTGGTTGCCTATCGCGAAGCGCAAGGACCTCTTATCGCCACGTTGTTCGACGACGATATCTGGGAGCCGACCTTTCTCGAGAAGCTCGTGCCGCCCATGGCGGCCGACGATACGCTGACCATGTCTTTCTGCGACCATTGGGTGATCTCGGCAGACGGCACCATCGACCACAGGGCGACCGAGATCAATACCCGTCGTTGGAAACGTGACCGACTGGCGCCGGGGGTGCACCGGCCATTCATAGATCTTGCGGTTGTGGATCGGGCCATCCCCGTGGGGATGGGTGCTGTCTTCCGCAAGTCCGCCATTGATTGGGACGACTTTCCGGAAGAGGTGTTTGTTTACGACCTTTGGCTCGGGTACCTCGCAGCCCGGGACGGCGGGGGCGCCTTCTACTGTCCGGAGCGTCTGACTCGTTACAGAGTCCACGAAGAGATGATGACGAGCAACACTCGTTATGACTCGTATGCTGTGTACTGCTACGACAGATTCATCCGCGACGAGCGGCTGAAGCCTCTTCGCCGACAGGTTCTCGCCGAGAGTGCCGGCTTCCACGCCGGGCTTGGCATCACGCTGCTGGAGGAGGGCCGCCGACACGAGGCCCGCCGCCATCTGGTGTGGGCTTTTCGACATCGCCCGCAGCTGAAGGCCTTGGCGGGGATCTTGCTCTCGTTCCTCCCGCAAAAGCCGGCTGTCCATATCGGGCGGGCCCGTAGGATTCGGGCATGGTTCCCCGACTTCAGCCCGCGGCGCTGAGGGGAACCGGGCGGGCAGGCTGCACATCGGGCCTCGGACCATGGGGGAGGCCGTTCTGCGGGTACTGATGGTGAAGCAGGATGTGGAGGCGTTGGGCGGCTCGGAGCGGTATCTGCTTCGCTCCGCCAGTGCCCTCCTCTCTCTTGGCCACTCCGTCTATTTGGCTCACGGTGGGGGGCCATCGCAGAACACCGCACCGTTCAGCGGAGTCATCTCCGTTCCGGAGCTCTTTGAGAGGGACCGCTTCATCGAGCGCAAGTCCGTACGTGACTCCTACCGTGCGCTGCGCAGCTTCATCGAAGAGGAGCAGGTCGAAGTCATCCATCTGAATTGGATGCTCCGAACGGCTGTCATGCACCGCTTGGTGAAGCATGTTCCGGTGGTGATGACTCCACACAACGCGTCTTGCCCCAACAAGTCACGCTTCTTGTGGAAAGAGCGCCTGCCGTGCCATCGCGAGATCGGCGTGGGATGCCTGTCGGGCTATTTCAACCACGGCTGTGGTCACCTCGGGAACGGGGAGCCCTTCGGCCTGCCGGGCTTCCTCCGCGCCATGGTCGAGGATCGTCGCAGCCGGGCGGCGATCGCCCGTTGCCATCGAATCATCGCCGGCAGCAAATGGATGGCTGACTACCTTGCAGCCACCGGAACGTCGGCCGACAAGATCCGCGTGGTCGAGCCGCCCATTGCCGCAGTCGCCGAGCCTGCCGGGTTGCCGGCAGCCGATCCGCCCCTCGTCACCTTCGTCGGTCGGCTCGTTGGTTTCAAAGGCGCCGACCACTTGCTCAAGGCTTCTCAGCGTCTCGGAATCGATCATCGGTTGGCGATTGCAGGTGACGGGCCCGACCTCCAAGCCCTGATGGCGTTGGCTGCCGAGTTGGGCATCAGCGATCGGGTCGACTTTCTCGGCCGCATGGACACGGCGGAGTTGGAAAGCCT
>JAXDQG010000068.1:0-9533 GCA_034667945.1 Acidimicrobiia bacterium
CAGCCAATCTGTCTTCCGTGACGTCTACGTCGCACTCACCATCGCGGCTCTCGAAACTCGCTCAGCCCGCCTAGGACCCCAGGTCACCAACCCGGTCTCCCGCCACCCCGTCGTCACCGCCTCGGCCATCTCCTCCGTCGACGAGGTGAGCGGTGGCCGAGCGGTCCTCGGCCTCGGATCAGGCGATTCTGCCCTCTACACCGTGGGCGCCCCGCCATCGACTCTCGCCGGGCTCGAGGACGCCCTACTCACGCTGCGTGCGCTTCTCTCCGGCCAGCCCGTCCACAAGAACGGCCACACCTGGCACGTCCGCCGGGCCCGCCGTCCGGTGCCGCTCTACCTGGCCGCCGAGGGTCCCCGCACACTTCGACTGGCGGGACGGCTTGCCGACGGCGTCGTCGTGGGACTCGGCCTCACGCCTGACCTCATCAAGCTTGCGCTCCAGCACTTGGCCGAAGGAGCCGCCGAAGGGGGCCGGGCCCTCGAGGACCTCGACACCTGGTGGCTGGTCAAGGCCAATCTCGGGCCGATCGACGACATCAAGATGGCCGTGGCCGCTTCCGCCAACCACACCTTCCGCTTCACGTTCGAGGGAAAAGGCCTGCCCGAGAACCTCTGGCAGCCCATCCGAGAGCTTCACGCCGCCTATCGGGCCCATGACCACGAGGTTCGCGACGGGGCCAATGCCACGATCACCGATCGACTCGGGCTCACCCAGTACCTGGCGGAACGCTTCGCTTTCTGGGGCGAGCCCGATGACGTCAGGCGCCGCATCGAGCGGGCCGCCACAGCAGGCGCCCGCCAATTCCTCCTCACCGGCTTCGTCCGTGAGCCCCTGCGGTTCATCGATCGCTGGGGCAGCGAGGTCAACGCCCGCATTTGAGCAAAAGAGCCGACTGCCAACCCGACGCGACCACCGCTTGGCAGCGAGGCGGGCCATGATCGTAGGCGCGCTCGGGTAGGGACCGCGCAGGGAGCAGCGAGAGGAACGGGGTGGCCGACAGGAAAGGCCGCGGAACCACCGAAGCACGGGTGCGACGCCAACAGGCCGCGGCCGACCGCCGCCGACAGGGCCGCCAAGACGAGGCCCAGCCCGCCAATGCGCACGGTGCGCCCAGGCCGGGCGCGCGCCGCCGCCGTCCAGCTTTGCGCATCGCGGCCGCGCTCGCGGTCGTCGGCATCCTGGGCCTCGCCGTCGTGGGCATCTTTCGATCGAGCGGCTCGTCGAGTTCCAACACCTCCACTCAGCTCAGCGGCCAACTGGTCGCGCCCAGCGGGGGAGCGCTGACCGTCGCCAGCCCGCCGACCAGCTACCGGGTCGTTTACGAGGTGCAGAGCTATGACGACACGGGCAAGGCGACGACCTCGACCGAAGAGATCAACATCCGCCGACCGTTCGACGGGCACATCTCCTCCAAAGCTGGTGCTCCGCCGGGGGGCGCAAGCCAGTGGGACCTCGTCAACGTGCTGGGATCGATCTCCGACACGACAACCGGCTCGGCCGCCGACGTGACGCGAGTGCCACCGGGGTCGCCGGCCGGCGACATCCGTGTCGATGCCACCCTGGCTGACCTGCTCGATCAGCGCTTGTTCGTCACCCGCGAGCGTCGGCAGCTGCTCGGCCGGGAGTGTCAGGTCTACCGCACAGGCCAGCCGCTCGAGAGCGCGCAAGTGTCACCGCCGACCGACAACGACTACGCCGATGCCTGCATCGACGCCTCCGGGCTCATGCTCGAAGAGGTGTCGGTGGCAGCGGGCAAGCTGGCCCTGCGCACACGGGCCGTCGAGGTGGACGAGGCGCCCCAATTCCCAGACGGCCTCTTCTCCCTGCAGGGCACGCCCACGCCCATCGGGCAGGGAGGCGCCGAGCTGGTCCAAATCGATGCGGCGACCTCGCCGACCAGGGGCTTCTGGCAGCTATCGCCACCCTCCGGCTATCAGCAGGTCGGGCGCTACCTGCTCCGGGTGCCAAACCCAACCGCAGCCAGTGCAGCCAGTACCACCACCAGCCCATCCGCCAGCACGACCACGCCCCCGGCCCCACCGCTCGAGAGCTATGTCGACGTGTTCTCGAGCGGAGCCGGCTTCCTCGTGGTGCAGCAGGGGGTGTCGGGCTCCGAGCCGCAATCACAGTCCGACCAGGGGACCGAGGTCGACCTCGGGAAGCTGGGGAAAGGCCGGTTCAACCCGGGTGTCACAGGCAACACGCTGGTGGTGCATCCGGCGGCCGGCTGGTTCGTCAACCTGCAGGGGACACTGAGCTCGGCGGCGCTGACCCAGGTGAGCGGCACGCTGAGCCTCGCCGGCTGAGCTGCGCTCCGGAACCCGGCCCGGGCTCCGGCACGGGTGGCTGTGGGTGACTGCTGCTTGGATGGGACCGTGAGCACATCGAACCCCGGAGCCGGCCATCACTCGGCTGTGCCGGGCCGGCTGAGAGGCCGGCGGGCGCTCGTGACCGGCGGATCGCGGGGGATCGGCAAGGGGATCAGCGCGCGGCTCGTGGCCGAGGGAGCGCATGTGGCGATTCTCGATGTGGACGAGGTGCGGGCCAAGGCGACTGCCGAGGAGCTGGGCGGTGTCGTCACCGCCGTGCCGGTCGACTTGGCTGAGCCAGAGCAGGTGGCACCCGCCGTGACCAGGGCGATCGGGTGGCTGGGCGGGCTGGACGTGCTGGTGAACAATGCCGGGATCTTCCAGCACGTGCCGTTGCTGGAGATCACCGTGGAGCAGTGGGACCGGATGCTGGCGATCAATGCCCGAGCGGTGCTCTTGACCATGCAGGCCGCGGCTGCCGAGCTGCAACGGTCGCCGGCGGGACGGGTCGTGAACGTGGCCAGCATGGCGGCCCGCAAGGGGACTCCCGGCGAGGCCCATTACGCGGCCAGCAAGGCGGCCGTGGTGGCGCTCACCAGGGTCGCGGCCATGGAGCTTGGCTCGACCGGTGTGACGGTGAACGCCGTGTGTCCGGGCTACGTCCTCACCGAGATGGGGGCGGCGACCCGGACGGAAGCCGACGTCGCTCGCTGGTCGGCGCAATCGCCTCTGGGTCGACTCGCCGGCGTCGAGGATGTGGCCGGGTTGGTGGCGTTCCTGGCCTCGGACGACGGCGCGTACCTGACCGGGCAGGCGTTCGACATCTCCGGTGGCATGGTGATGCCGTGACCGGCGCTAAGCGCCCGCCGGGCCGCGCAGCAATCCCTCCACCTGGGCCCGCTCCGCGTCGGTCAGCACCCAGCCCAACGCAGCCGCATTCGCCCGCACTTGCTCCGGCCGGGTGGCTCCGGCGATCACGCTGGCCACGTTGGGATTCCCGGCCAGCCAGCTCATCGCCAGCTCGAGCAACGTGTGCCCGCGAGCTTCGGCCCATGTGCTCAGCCGATCGACAGTGGCCAGCTTGTCGTCGTCGATGAATGCCGTCGCACGCTCTCCCCACTTCTGCAGCCGCGACCCCTCCGGCCGTCCCTCGCCCAGGCGGTACTTCCCGGTCAGCAGACCCGACTCCAGCGGGAAGTACGGCACGAACGCCAGGCCGTGTCGAGCACAAGCCTCCAGCACCCCCTCCTTCTCCGGCGCCCGGTTCAGCATGCTGTAGTGGTTCTGCACGGACGCATACGGAGGCAGGTCCCGCACCGAGGCCGCCTTCGCCGCCCCGTCCAGTTCACCGGCCGAGAAGTTGCTGCAGCCGATCTCCCGGACCTTTCCCTCCCGGCGGAGTTCGGCCAGGACGCCCAGGGTCTCCTCGTCAGGCGTGTGGGGATCCGGTGTATGCAGCTGGTAGTGGTCCACATAGTCCGTGCCGAGCCGCCGCAGACTGGCGTCGAGCGAACGCCGCGCCCGCTCCGGATCGCCACCACGCTCGCCCTCGCCCAGGCTCGCCTTGTGACCCCACTTCGTCCCGACGATCACCTCGGACCGCCGCGCTCCCAGGGCCTTGCCCAGCCACTCCTCCGAGCGCCCCTTGCCGTACATCTCGGCAGTGTCGAAGTAGTTGATGCCGGCATCGAGCGCCGCTCGAACCACCTCCGCGGTCTGCTCCTCGTCGATGCTCATGCCGAAGTTGTTGCAGCCGAGCCCGCCAACGGAGACCTCGAGCTGACCGATGCGACGATGTTCCACCCGACCGTTCTAGCTGCTCCGGCCGCTGTGCGCTGCCGAACTCCCGAGGCCGGGGAAGCGCCGTCAAGCGCAATCAGTTCCCAAGTCCCACCTCGTACTCAGTTGTGATTCCGTCCACAAGCGTGGTCCGCGGGGTCCACGCCAGCTGACCGTCCCGGGCCAACTCAGCCACGGCGGGGACCGGATCCGCATCGGCGAAGAGGGCGCCGTCCTCGTAGTCGGCCGGCCGCCCAGTCGGGTCCACCACCCAGCAGGACGCCTCCAGCGCGATCCCGTTGTTGTCGGTGAAATAGATCGACCGGAGCTTCTTGTGGTCGACGATGTCGGTGACTTCGCAGTTGTGCTGCTTGAGCCGCTCGCGCAAGCGCACCAAGGCGTCTTCGTCGGCCAACGCCAGAGAGAGATGGTCGAATTGCGACGCCGGCGGATAGGGCACGCCGGCCGGCTTGGCGAAGGCGTCGATGCGTTGGTCGAGGTATTCGAAGAAGGCGATGGTGTTGCCCTGGGCCAGCTCGAAGAAGTAGTGGCGGAACTGCGGCGTTCCCAACGTCATGATGAGCCGGGCGCCGAGGACGCCGTGGTAGAAGCGCACGGTCGCATCCATGTCGGAGGTGACCAGCGCCAAGTGGTGCACACCGCGCCAACGCGGGTCTTCCTGAGTCTCCGGAACGCTGGTGCTCGTCATGAGCGCGAGGTTACGCCCGTCTGGAGGCAGGCAGCTTCGTCAACTCGCGCGCAACGTTGCCCCGATCGTTCGGCGGGGTCATTACGGAAGTGTCGGACCGCAAGCGCGACTCGTGGGACGGCCACGAGAAGGCACCGCAAGCACGAGAAGGCACCGCAAGAACGAGAAGCAGCCGAAGGGAAGGGTCTCCCGGCGGGAGCGGTTGTGGAGTCCATGGAGCTCCGTGCCGCACTCGCCTTCATTCGTTCCCGCCACCAAGGCGTGCTGGTCACGCTCAAGGCGAATGGTCGTCCCCAGCTGTCCAACATCGTCTACGGGGTGGGCGACGACGATGTGATCAGGATCTCGGTCACCGACACACGGGCCAAGGTGCGCAACCTGCGGCGCGATCCCCGCACCTCGCTCTACGTGACCCGCGAGGACTTCTGGGGCTACGCCGTCCTCGAGGGCGACGCCGAGCTCACGCCAGTGGCGGCCGATCCCCACGACAGCGCGGTGGATGAACTGGTCGAGCTCTACCGGATGGTGCAAGGCGAGCATCCCGATTGGGACGATTTCCGACGGGCGATGGTGCGGGACCGGCGACTCGTCGTCCGTTTGCGGCCTCAGCACGCGTACGGGATGGCCGGCACCTGACGGCGAGAGGCGGCTGCCGCCTCACTGTGCACGGGCCGATTGTGCACATGCCGACCGGCGGGGCGTCCCAACATCGCGCCGAGCAGCGCGCCGAAGGCCACGTGATCGAGCCATTGCGGCAGGCGCGGAAGCGCAGCGATGTGCGGGTAGCGACGGCCGATGAGCTCGAGGTCGAGCGCGGCGATACCCAAACCGGCTACCGCCCCTGACCACCAGGTCCAGCGCCGCATCCGCCCAATGGCGACGAACACGGCCGTCCAGAGGGTCGAGATCCCGGCGTGGGCGACCACACCACCGAGCATGTTGGGACGAAGACGCCGACCCGGCACCAGCGTGCCCGCGGCCCGGGTCGCTCCGAGGAGGTCGTCTCGAGCCGCCAGCGAGCACACCGTCGAGGGCAGACCGCTGCCGAGGGCGGCTGCCGCCCAGGCTGTCATCACTCGTCGAATCCCAACGCTCATCGGGCCAGCCTGACAGTTCGGGCCGGCCCACGGGGACGGTTGCGATTCGCCCCGGTGTCCAGCGGGTACTCGCCCAGCCAGACCCGCCCGGGAGCCAAGACCGGCCCGGGAACCAAGACCGGCCCGGGAACGAAGACCGGCCCGGCAACCATAACCAGCCCCCGAAGGAGCCCTACGTCCATGACCCGCCCAAGAGCGGCAGTCCCGGTCATCGCCCGCGTCACCGTCGTCGCGGCCGTCCTTGTGGGCTGCTCCAGCTCCGATCGCGCCGAGGTGCGGTCCGCGGCGAGCAGCGCGGTGAGCACGGCGAGCTCCAACGCGGCGCAAGCGGCGGATCAGGTCAAGGACGCACTCGGCGACGCCTCGCAATCGGTACGCGAGACCGCGCTCCGCAACGCCGTGGCCGTCGCCGCGGCCAGGGCGTTCGGCGATGCGGGCCATCCGGTGAAGGGTCCGCTCGACTGCAAGGCCTCCTCGCCGGAACGGAATGTCTTCACCGTGACCTGCACCGGCACCACCGAGGACGGAAAACCGGTCAGCGTGAGCGGCCAGCAGCAAGCAGGGGGCAAGTCCAACTTCGTCGGTACCTTGGCCGGCCAGCAGGTCTTCACCAAGGAGTGCCTCGGCAACTGCTGACCGCGGGTCGCCCGGCCGGCCCAAGGCTGGAGCGACGCCTCAGCCGCATTGCGGGCCGCAGAAGCGCACTGCGGACGGCCTTCTTGGCTGGCGCCGGTGGAGGACCGCTTTTGGTGAGGGCTATCCAGCGGACACCTGCTGCGAGCAGCGAGGACTCCTAGACTTCGGCCGGTGCAGCGGACCGCGGTCGTGACCGGAGCCGCCCGGGGCGTCGGCAGGGGGATCGCCGAGCAACTCGTCGCCGAGGACTGGCAGGTCGTCCTGGCCGACGTTGATGCCTCGGCCATCGCATCGACCGCGGCTGTGCTGGGTGCGCGCGGCGCGGTGGAGTCGGTGGTCTGCGATGTCTCCATCGAAAGTGAGGTCATCGCCCTGATGGCCCGGGCCGGGGCGGTGGCTGCTGGCGGGCTCGACGGCCTGGTCACCTGCGCGGGCATCGCCAATCCGGGCCGTACGCCGATCGAGGCGCAACTGCTCGAGCATTGGGACCGCATGCTGGCGGTCAACCTCACCGGCACGATGCTCTGCGTGAAGCATGCGGTTCCGTTGCTGCGGGGCCGACAGGGCTCAGTGGTCACGATGTCATCCACCCGTGCCCATCAGTCCGAGCCCAACACCGAGGCCTACAGCGCCTCGAAGGGTGGCGTGCTGGCATTGACCCATGCGTTGGCCATCAGTCTGGGACCTGCCATTCGGGTGAACTGCGTGAGCCCGGGTTGGATCGACACGAGCGCCACCAAGCCAGGTCCCAGTTCCGGACGTCCGACGCTGCGGCCGGTCGACCATTGGCAGCATCCCGTCGGCCGCGTCGGTATCCCGGCCGATGTCGCCATGCTGGTGGCGCTGTTGTTGTCATCCGCGACGACCTTCATCACAGGCCAGGAGTTCGTGGTCGACGGCGGCATGACCGTGAAGATGATCTACGAGGACTGAGCCGCACCCTGCCCGGCCGGGCCACCCACAGCTTGTAGGCGGTTCAGCCGGAACAGCTCGATGGCGTGGCGGGTGCCGCCGCTGGTCGCCAGGTCCGCCAGCACCTCGCCAATTACCGAGGCGAACTTGAAGCCGTGTCCCGAGCACGGCGATGCCAACACCACCTGGGGTAGTTCCGGGTGGAGATCCACCACGAAGTGCTCGTCCGCGGTGTTGGTGAACAGGCACGTGCGCAAGCTCAGGGTCGGACCCGTTGCCCGGGGCAGGTAGCGGTCGATGAACTGGCGCAGGACCAACTCGTCCTCGGGACCGGGCTCCTCGGCTCGCAGCTGCTCGGGCACGCCGGTCTGTCCCCGGTGGTGATAACGCCCCAGCTTGACGCCCGGGATCCCGAAGATCGGCACGCCGTAGAACCGGCCGCTGTCCACTTCGACGTTGAAGACCGGGAACCGGGCCGGCCCGAACAGCGCCGGCTCGAGCGGCTGGAACCAACCCCGAACCTGGCGCTCCGGGACCACCACTGGGGCGAGGGGAGCGGCCAGCTGCCCCATCCACGCGCCGGCCGACAGCACGAGGCGGTCGGCCCGGTAGGTGGCTCGCTCGGTACGGACCGCGACGCCCGAACCGTCGGGCTCCCATCCGATCACCGGCTCGTGGCCGTGCACCTCGGCCCCGGCAGCCAGCGCAGCCTCGGCGTGGGCCACGATGCAGCGCTCGGGCAGCAGGAAGCCGCCATCGGGCTGGAAGCAGGCCATGGTGTCGTCGGGGAAGCGGTAGCCGGGGTGGCGACGATGCAGCTCGGCCCCGTCGAGGATCTCGTGATCGAGCCCGTGCTCGATGCACGAGCGAACCGAACCTTCGAACACCCAACTGCCGGGGGCGCCGGCGTCGATGCTGCCGGTGACATGCAGCAGCCGCTCGTCGGCAACCGTCTCCAGCTCTCGCCACAGCGTGAACGCCCGACGGAGCAACACCACGTAGTCGGGGTGCTCGCAGTAGGCCAAGCGGATGATCCGGGTCTCGCCGTGAGAGGACCCAAAGGGGTGGGGTATGCCATACCGCTCGAGCCCCAGCGTGCGCACGCCGCGACGGGCCAGGTGATAGCAGGCGGCACTCCCCATCCCGCCGACACCGACGACGATGACGTCGAAATGGTGGCTCACAGCCGGCTCAGAGCTCAGGCCGATCCGGCCGGGGCGCGTTCTGCGGACTGGGGCGCCAGGTGGCGGACCAGGAAGTCGCGGGCCGCGGCCGCCGTCTCCGGCTGCAGGCGCGTGTAGACGTCGTAATGGCGGCAGGGGAAACGCAACAGCTCCTTGGGCGCGCCAGCTGCGTCGAACGCGTCGAGCTGCGGGCCGAGCGGGGTGATCTCGTCCTCCTCGGCCACCAGCATGAGCAGCGGCGTCGGGGCGATCTGCCAGGTGTACGCCATCGGCATGTACGAGGCGACCAGCTCCAGCGATCGCAGGGTCATCCGGTTCGGCCACGTGCCCTGCGGGTCGACAAGAGCTGCCCATTCTGCGGTTGTCGACCCGGCCGGGGCGGAGCGGACGGTCTGCGGAGCCTCGCCCCGGAACCGGGCGTCGCGGTCTTCGTTCAGCCGGGCCAGGATCTTCTCGCCGCCGCCCTGCACGGCGTTGCGGAAGAATCCGAGCCCGTCGACCAACGGAACCTGCGAGACCACCGCCCGTAGGCGACGGTCGAGCGCTCCCATCATCAGCGCATGACCACCCGAGTAGGAGGTGCCCCACACCGCCACTCTCGACGGGTCGACCTGGGGAAGCGTGCGCACGAACGTGACCGCATCGCGCATGTCCGACAGCTGCCGCCAGGGATCGGTCTCGCAGCGCGGCTCGCCGCCGGAGTCGCCCCAATTCCGATGGTCGTAGACCAGGCAGGCCAGCCCGGCATCGACGAACACCTGCGCATAGGGTTCCAGGCCCATCACCTTCAGCGCCGTGAAGCCGTGGCTCATCACCACGCAGGGAACGCGACCGTCCTGCGCCGGAGCACTGGCCTCCCCGACCTCACCGGTCCTTACGGCCTCGGGCAGGTAGAGCCAGGCG
>JAXDQG010000069.1:0-15130 GCA_034667945.1 Acidimicrobiia bacterium
CGATCCCACGACAGACCCATGCTGGTCTTGACCGCCTGCTTTGACGCCGCTCCGATGCCGAGCGTGAATCGACCGTCCAGGATGCTCTGCGCGGTGCGGGCCAGCTGGGCGAGACCGATCGGGTGGCGTCCGTAGAGGGGGACCACCGAGGTGCCGACCTCCGACAGATGGGAAATGTCGTCGGCGACACAGGCCAGCGCCACGATCGGGTCGACGGCGTTCGCATGGGAGATCCACAAGCTGTCGAATCCCGCGGCATCGGCATACTGCGCCACCTCGCGAGCTTCATCGACGGATGCCAGCGCGACCCCGCCCGCCAGACCCCAGCGCACGGCAAGTCGATCGCCGGCCATCAGGCGGTCCCGGCGAACGGTGTGGGAGGGCGCATGCAGTGAGAAGGTCGTGCTTTCACCCGCCCATGCTCGCGCGCGGGGGCGAGGTGACATTGGGCTGGCCAGTTTCGATGGCCGTCGCAGCGGGGTAGCGATGTGCAGCTACGGAATCGACTGAAGCCCCAAGGTTTGGCTCATGACCGAAGTTCGTTCGGCGAGGGGCATGCAACACGCGGCAAGCGCGGTCGGCGAGCGGGCCTCGCCCAGCAGAAGTGGCCTGCGCGTCTGGCCCCTCCGAAAGCCTGCATGGTGGGTCCTGCTCAAAGGGACCGCCTTGGTGGTCGCTCTGTGGTCGGGCTTCGGGCTTCTTCTCGTCCATGTGTTCGAGGACGGTCCCATTGGCAGCGCAGACCGACGGGTGTCGATCTGGTTCGCAGAGCACCGCACTCCAACGGTGAACTCCTTGACCAATTGGGGCTCGATGCTGGCGGAGTCGCTGGTCAAATGGGCGCTCGTCCTGATCGTAGGTTCCCTTGTCGTGCTGTTGTGGCGGCGCTGGCACGATGCCCTCTTTCTCGCCACTGTGGTGGCCTTCGAGGGAATGGTTTTCGTCATCGTCAGCTTCATCGTCGACCGTCAACGGCCGCCGGTGGAACAGCTCGATCCGATACCGCCGTCCGGCAGCTTCCCCTCCGGTCACACGACAGCCGCGGTCGCCTTTTATGGGGCCCTCTTGGTCGTCGTCTGGTGGCATACGAAGCGTCGCGCCGTCCGCGCCGTCTTCGCCCTTCTCGCCTCGGTGATCCCGGTGATCGTCGGAATCTCACGGGTTGCCCGTGGCATGCATCACCTCATCGACGTTGTGGCCGGACTCGCGCTCGGGATCGCCTCCGTGCTGGTCGTCCGGGCGGCCCTGCAGGCTGGCGTCGCAGAAGTGGACCGCCGGGCCGACGCTGCCACCCCTGAACACACGCGACGCCTGGATCTCACCGCCCCCGGCCAAACGCGCCGTCCGATCGCCCGGATGCCGTCGGGCGGCGACCAGGCGCCTTGATCGACGATGCCCGTGACGCTGGTGGTGCTCGCCGTTGCCTTGGTGGCGGCGGGCGTGGTCTGGTTCTTGGCGCGCCGACCGTTTGGTCTCGATCCGATCGATCCCGAGGCCGAAGAACGTCGCCTGGTTCGTTGGCTGATCCGGCACCGTCGCTGGGGACAGGCCGCCGGAACGATCCACCGCCGGACCATCGGCGGTCTCGTACTGGTATTGGCGCTCGTGGTGGTCTTCGCGACGGCGTTGGTCGTTGGTCTCGTGTTCGACATGGTCGATCGGCACAGCGGCCTGGCCCGCTGGGACCGGGCTGTGGCCAACTGGGGGAGCCAGCACGCCACGTCCACCTCGACCGCCGCCCTCGACCTCTTCACGCAACTGGGGTCGACCACGGTTCTGATCGTGATCTCCTCCGGTATTGCGATGTGGGACTACGTCCGACGCCGGAATGCCGAGGTGACCGCGTTCCTCTTCACTGTCCTCGTCGGTGTCATCCTGATCAACAACGAGCTGAAATCACTGGTCGACCGGGAGCGGCCGGACGTGACCCATCTGGTGGGGACCTCGGGCTCGTCCTTTCCGTCGGGCCACTCGGCAGCGGCCGCCGCCGCGTGGTGCGCGATTGCCCTCGTTGTTTCCCGCCGATGGAGCCGCCGGCGCCGAGCGCTTGCGTCGGCTGTTGCCGCCATGGTGGCGCTGGCGGTGGCCGCTTCTCGTGCGCTACTGGGCGTGCACTGGCTGACCGATGTCGTCGCCGGGCTGGCCGTCGGGTGGGGCTGGTTCTTTCTCAGCGCCCTGGCCTTTGGCGGCCGCCTGCAACGTCTCGGCGAGCCGGCCGCCCGCGCCGCCGTCGCCGCCTCCGCGAGCGGACGAGCGCGGCAGTCGTCATCGACATTGGGTGGGCCCAGCAAATAGCCGCAGCTCGTGCCCCCTGCGGGGTGTCAGAATTCGGCGTGGCCCAAGAGCAGGAGCTGCGGGAACGCAGCGGATCGGCCGGGTCTGACGGCTCGATCCCGGTACCGCTCACGGCTCTGATCGGCCGAGCGGCCGAGCTCGACGGCATCACGGAGGCGCTCAAGAGATCGCGCCTGGTCACCCTCACCGGTCCCGGTGGTGTGGGCAAGACCCGCACCGCGGTCGAGATCGTGCGACGCCGAGTGCCGCACCACGCCGATGGCGTCTGGTTGGCCGATCTGAGCTCCGTGGCGGCACATGAAGAGGTGGCATCGGAGATCGCTCGGGTGCTCGACCTCCAGGGCGCGATGGGGGACCGGACAAAGGAGATGTTGAAGCGCCACCTGGCGGATCGCGACACCTTGCTCCTGCTCGACAACTGTGAGCATGTGGTCGACTCGTGTGCGCAGCTCGGCGCGGATCTGCTGGGGGCGTGCGCCAAGTTGCGCATCCTGGCCACCAGCCGTGAGCCGCTCGGCATGACGGGCGAAGTGGTATGGAGGCTCGAGCCCCTCGCAGCCGCCGACGCCTACCGACTGTTCATCCAGCGAGCCAGCGAACGGCGCCCGGGCCTGGTGCCCGATCCTCATGCAGAGGCCGCCATCGCCAACATCTGCGCCAAAGTGGACCATCTTCCGCTCGGCATAGAGCTCGCGGCAGCCCGAATCAGCCTCATGTCGCCCGAGGAGATCGACGCCAGCCTCGACGCTCATTTGAGCGAGTTGAGCGGCACGCATCGGCTGGCTCCGGCGCGCCACCGGAGCACGCGGGCGGCGGTGGAATGGAGCTATTCGCTGCTTGATTCTGTGGAGCAAGCGGCGTTTCGGAGCCTGGCCGTGTTCGTCGGGAGCTTCGATGCGGACGCAGCCCGGGCCGTCGCACCCGGCATGACGTTCGATGTGCTGGCTCGCCTGGTCGACAAATCCCTAGTCGCTGTACTTGCTGCTCGAGGCAATCGCACCCGCTACCGGCTGTTGGAGACAATGCGCGAGTACGCCGCTGAGCAGCTCGACGGCGCCGACGAGATCGCCGATGCACGGGCGAAGCATGTACGGCATTTCTCCACGATCGGTATCCCGGTCGAGGACGGCTGGATGTCCGCCCGGCTGATTCCCTTCCTGGACGAGCGAGCGGCCGATTACGGCAATGTGCGAACTGCCATCGAATGGGCCGCAGTCTCCGAGCCCTCGGTCGCCGCTCGGCTACTCGCCGAGACCAAGGACCTCTTCTTCATGCTTGGCCAGGCGGACGGCCGACGCCTGGCCGAATTGGTCCTGCGGGGCTGCCCTGGTCCAAACCGATACACAGCAGAGGTGACGATCGCGGCGGGCGCGTTCGCCTTTCAGCTCGGTGACATCGCGGCCGCGGTCGATCTCATGACCACGGCAGCTGACATGGGCGCCGCCCTCGACGACCACAGTGTCGAAGGCACGGCGAGGTGGTATCTCGGTCTGCACGGGATGCTGGGCGGGGCGGCAGACCGGGGCCGTGGCCAGCTCGCCATCGCCCGGGCCCTGCAGCAGGAGACCGGCGACCGGTTGGGCGAGGCCCGGACCACCGCCGCAATGGGGCTGACGCATTTGATGGACGGTGAGCCGGCTCGTGCTCGCGAATTGATCGAAGCCGCACTCGACATCGGACGTGCCACGCAAGACCGGTGGAGCCAGGGTCAGGCGAATCTCTATCTCGGACTGGTCGCCGAATCGGCCGGCGAGCTGCGAGCCGCCGCCGTGCACTTCCGGGAATCGGTCGACTGCACGCGGCCCTATGGCGATGCCACCCTGCTTCCTGTCGCCCTCGTCGGTCAAGCGAGTGTCATGGCGAAGGACGACCCCGCCCGGGCACTCAAAGTCGTCGCCGCTGCGTCGGCCATCAGGGCCCGGAACGGCGGCGGATTCGCCCCCTTTTACCGGGCGCTCGCCGAGGGGGTGCGCAGCAGGGCAGTCAAGGGGGTCGGCACCGAGGACGAGCGCCTGTGGCGAGAGGGATCGCGGCTCACCGTCGACGACGCCATCGCCCTGGCCTTCGGCGCGCCGGGATCGGCGAGACGTCGCACTGCTCGTGACCTCGGGGTCAGCGGGCGCGAACTCGAGGTCGCTCACCTCGTCGCCGAGGGTCTTTCCAACAAGGAGATCGCGTCGCGGCTGCACCTTTCGGTCCGCACCGTTGAAAGCCACGTCCGGCACCTGCTGACCAAAGCGAACATCAGCAATCGCACGCAACTGGCGCGTTGGGTGCGTGACCGCGACTAGCCGTCGAGTAGCCGGTGGTCGGCGGCCCTCTCGGTCAGTGGTGAAACCGCAATTGCACTGATGAAGCGGACGGTTCGATTTCTTAGGTTGCACCCCAGCTGAGTCGGTGGAGGAGACCTCCGCCGGCGTGCAGGGAGGGTCACCCATGACAGTTCACCTCAATGAATCCACCGCGCCCATCGACGTCATCGACGCCGCCCGACGCCTGACTCCGGAGCTGAGCGAGCGCGCACTGGAGAACGAGCGGCTTCGCACGATGGCGCCTGATCTGGTCGACCAGATGCGGCAGGCCGGTTTGTTCCGTCTCGCGCTGCCCGCGGAACTGGGCGGACTGGAGTGCGATCCGGTGACGATCGTGGAAACGATCGAGGAGGTTTCGCGCGCCGACGGCTCGGCCGGCTGGACGGCCTTCATCGGGAACAACACCGCCCTTTTGGCCTGGCTTCAGCCCTCGGTGGCGAGGGAGGTGATCGGGGAGCATCCGGACTTCGTGATGGCCGGGGCTTTCGCGCCTACCGGTACCGCATGTCCGCGCGGCGACTGCTTGGTCATCGACGGACGCTGGGCCTTCTGCAGTGGAGCGCCGCACGCGGATTGGTTCGTGGGTGGCGTAATCGTCAAAGGCGGCACGAGCCCGTGCGCCGCGCCGCCGGGACGGCCCGACTGGCGCTTTGCCCTCTATCCCGCTGACCAGGCGGAGATTCTCGATACGTGGCATGTCGCCGGGCTCCGCGGCACCGGTAGTCACGACGTGGTTGCCCGGTCGATCGAGATTCCGGCTGAGCACACGGTTATGCCGTTCTACGAGGCGGCGCAGTTCGACGGGCCGCTGTATCGGCTGCCGTTCCCGATGTTGTTGATGACGCTGATCTCTGGCTTCCCGCTCGGAGTTGCCCGCCGCGCCCTCGACGAGTTCACGACAATGACTGCCAAGAAGTCCCGGACGATGCCGCCAGGTCCGAGGATGGCCGACGATGCCGCCATCCAGGTCGAGTTGGCTCGTGCCGAAGCCGCAGTACGGTCGGCGCGTGCGTTCGTGATCGAGTCGCTCGGCGCGTCGTTCAGCACCGTGTGCATGGGTGACGACGTCTCGGTTGCCCAACGAACGAACACGATGCTGGCCATGCTCAATGCGGCTCGGTCTGCTCGAGCGGCCGTCGACACGGTGTTCGGCCTGGCTGGTGGCGCTGCGCTCTTCGAGGACCATCCGTTGCAACGGTGCGCCCGTGACCTCATCGCCGGGACGCAACATCTGTTGCTGAGCATCAACACATGGAAGACGGCGGGCAGGGTGCTGTGTGGCCTCGAACCCGCCACCCATATGTTCTGAGCGACCCATGGCCCGAGCGGATGGTCGAGCTAGACCTTGCTCGGCGAGAGGTGTCGAAGCTGGGGCATGATCTCGGTGGCGAACAGGTACTGCGTCTGGCGAGCGACGTCTTCAGGCATGGCCCGCAACCTGAACACCAGGTTCAGCCGTCGGGACCCGGTTGATTCGAACGCCGGCCCGAGCTGATCCAGAACGGTCTGGGGCGACCCGACGATCGCCCCGCCGAAGACTGGACGGTAGAACTCCGCCTCTTCCAGCGGAAGGTTGCGAGCCATCATCGCCTCCCACGACACCTCCAACGCCCGCTGCTGCAGTCTCTGTGCCTCGGCATCCGTGGGGGCGATGATGAGCGAGACGATCACCATGAAGTTGGCCCCGCTGCGCTCATGGCCGGCTTGGTGGGCGGCGTCCATGTAGCGCTTGAAATTCTCACCGGCATCCGGCGTCATGAACCCGTACAGGTTCTGACCCTTCCGGGCGATGTACTCGATCGATTCCGGTCGCAGGCCCGCGCACCACACCCGCAGGTTGGGGTTGTATGGCCGGGGATACACCGTCGCCGGGAGCGGGATCTTGTTGTACGTGCCATCGAACGTCATGTTCGTTTCCCGCAAGGCCCGCGTCAGCAGTTCCAGCCCTTCCTCGAAGCGCTGATCGAAGTTGTCACCGGGCGGGTTGTAGCGGATGCGTTCGATGGAGAAGTTTCCCTTGCCCACGCCGACCTCGGCGCGCCCGTTGCTGAGCACGTCCAACATGCCGGTCTCTTCGGCCAGCCGCCATGGACTGTGAATCGGCAGGACGTGAACCGCCTGTCCCAACCGCAAACGGCTCGTCCGCATGGCCACCGCCGCGAGATACACGTTGGGTGAGGGCACGAGCGTCCATCCGTCGAAATGGTGCTCGGTCAAGAGCATGCCGTCCATGCCAAGCCGTTCCGCCTCGACGGCATCGTCGAGATGGCTCTCCATAGTTGCGCGAGCGGAATCGGGGTCGTACTCGTCGGGATCCCATTTGCCCTCGTACTGCAGAGCATCGGTGCGCACGAACTTCACGATTTCCGGCTCTTCATCCAAGGCCGGAACCCGCGTCGTCGTGGCTCGCTCAGTCAGTGACATCCCCCCGGACCCCCTCACTGTTGCAACCGTCGGACGGTGCAGCGTTATCTCGCTGGAGCGCTCGGACCATACCTCACAACTGGCACCGGGCGTCGCCGATAGCGCCACCAGGACGGCCGCGTGGCTAGAGCGCTATGACGTAAGCACCAGCTCGGACAATGCGGCCAAGGTTGTCCAAGGGTTTCATGGTTATGCGGCCGGCGGCACCGTTTGACTATCCCGCAGCACGCTTGCGGACATCGGCGGGAAAAGCGCCGGCTGCCACTATGAGATCCGAGAGCGAAGCGGCGATGGTGATCACGTTTTCGATTCTGTCCCCGAGACCGTCCAACACTTCTGCCTGGCCGGCATCGGTGGCGCGCTCGATGGCGGCTCTCGCCGCCCGGCCGTCGTCCGTGAGGTTCCCCTCGCTGAGCCAGCCGCGGGCTGTCAACGAGGCGGCCGCCGCTTCCAGCGCTTCGGACTGATAACCGCGTGTCGAGGAGTACTCCGTGACCCGGTAACCGACGGCCAACTCGGTGACGATGTTCATCTCCACCGGATCAAGCCCGGCTGCGATGCAGGCAGCCAGGTGGCTGTCGCCGCGATGCTCCCGGTACATCTCGGCGGCCCGCCAGAGTCGCCCGTGAGCGGTGGCGGGCACCGGCAGTTCTCGCAAGGCGGAGAAGAGCGGCCGCGCCGTGGCGGCCACGTCGGCCATCGCCGTGTGCAGCGCTTCGGCCAGGGCAGCTGTCTCGACGCGGTCGCCGAGCGTCTTGGCCAGGCCTTCGGCCGCGCCCTCCGCCCGGTTGGCGAGGATCTCGTCCCGCGAGACGGCGGAACGGCCCCGCTCATACGCCCTGCTCAGCCAGGTCGGCTCGAACACCCCGAAGGTGGCCACCACCACCGACGGCGCCGGCTCGCCCAGCGCGGCGGCCCGACCCCATGCGTAGCCCTCCAGGAAGCCCACGCCGAGTTGCTCGAGTCGCGGGCGCATGGCCGGCGACCACCACCCTTGCGTCGCGATCGGCTCGAGTGCGTCTCGCAACCGCCGGGCGGCCGAAGTGTCGTCCACAGGCGGAAGTATCGCACTCGGTCGGTCTGCCTCCCCGTGCTGACGCAAGTGGACGCCTGGTGTTGGACCTAAGTCCACTTCGTGGTCGCGAGCACGAGCCGAGCATTTGAGGGCGCCCGACCGCCTTGTCTGAGAAGATGTCAGCCGTTGCTCGAGCGGCAGGAGGACGCGCGGTGGACGCATCTACCTCGACGATCATCGTGACTCCGCACTACGGGGCCTGCGGGGCCACGATCACGGGAGTCCATCTGGCCGATCTGGACGACGCCGCGTTCGCTGAAGTCCTCCAGGCCTGGCACACCTACGGCGTGATCGCCTTCCCCCGCCAGCATCTCGACGAAGAGGCCCATGTGGCCTTCAGCCGGCGGCTCGGTGCGCTCGAGAACACCAACGTCCGTGATCGGGACTCCGAGAAGCGACCGACCACCCTCACGCTGGCCAACATCAATCGAAAGGGCGAGGTCGTCACCGACCCGGAGCACAAGCTCAACCGCTTCCTCCGGGGCAACGGCTACTGGCACTCGGACAGCTCGTTCAAGCGGATCTCCGCCAAAGCCTCGATGCTGGCCGCGCTGCAGGTGCCCACCGAGGGCGGTGAGACCGAGTACGCCGACATGCGCGCCGCCTACGACGCCCTCGATGACGAAACCAAAGAGCGTTTGGAGGGTCTGTACGCCGTGCACTCAGCGGCGTACTCGCAGGTGGCGGCCATGGGTTCGGACTCGCCACTCCACCCCGACGAAGAACGGAACCTTCCACCTGTCCGCCAGCCCCTGATCCGGTTGCACGAACCGACCGGGCGCCGGTCGCTCTTCATCGGCCGGCACGCCAAGTACATCGAGAATCTCGACGAAGCCGAGGGGGGCGACCTGCTCGAGCAACTCCTCGAGGCCGCGTGCCAGCCACCCAGGGTGTACCGCCACACCTGGTCCGCCGGGGATGTCGTGCTCTGGGACAATCGCTGCATGCTGCATCGGGGCCACCCGTGGGACTTCAGTCAGCCGCGGGTGATGCGCCGGACGACGGTCGCCGGCGACCCGCCGCCGGGCGACCAGAATGAATGGACCCTCTGACTGCGCATACGCCGCGCGGGCTCAGGTGGCTGGCGTCATCCACACGTGTGAATGCGTGTCGGCCGCCGCGATGTCCTTGTGAAACCGCTTGGCGATGTACAGCCGTTCGCCCAGGACCTCCGTGCGGTACCACAATCCGTTTGCCGGGCCGATAGACAGTTGCCTTGGCAGCTCTCGTATGACGTCCTTCACGGGGGTCATACGAAACCGTCCCGAGTTGCACACGATGATTCGTCGATTCGTCACGACAACGACGCGATAGGCGTTGGCCAGGATGATGATCCAATAAGACACCAGCGAGAACCATTGGCTAACCGTCTGAGCTGGAAAGACTGTCTCTATTGTCTCGTCTGGTCCGAGAAGGTGTGCTGCATTCGCACGAAGCTGGTCGCGAATCGCCACGACATTCGTCCTCTCTGTTGGTATGCATCTCGTCGGTCGGGGACAGGCCCGGGCGGCCTCGATCTGTCCTACTCGGCAGGTCGGGTGGTCCGCGAGGCCCTGTCCAACGCAAGCCCTTCGACGTATCGGCAGCGAATCATCGCTTTCCAGTTGATCTGATTGAGCTTGTGGCGGTTGGCAACAAAACGCGCAGCAACGAGACAGGAAATGGTGTGAGATCGCGACTTTCGACCGTGGGGGCCGTATGACACCGTTCGCGAGGGAGGCCTGGGGGGAAGAGCGAACCCGCCGAGGAGCCATGCCGGCGGAGAGCCATGCCGCCCGAGAGCCATGCCGCCCGAGAGCTATCCGCCGGAGAGCCAGGTGAGTACGCTGCCGTACCTTGCCGCCTTGAGCTGACAGGGCGTGCTGTCTCGGACAGGAGGCGACGTGTCCCCTGTGGCCGGCACGGGTCCCGAACTGGGTCCCGCAGCCGAGTTGGCTTATGTGCTCATAAGTGAGCAGACGCCTGATGAGCTGCTCCAGCTGGTCGTCACGGCGGCTGGGCGCACGGTGGCCGGAGCCGATGGGGTGAGCGTGTCGCTGGCCCGCGACGGTGTGATGTTGACCGCCAGCGCTACCGATGCGGTGGCTCGCGAACTCGCCGAGTTCCAGCACCAGAGGGAGCAGGGGCCGTGCCTGGAGGCGATGAGGCTGGGCCACCCGGTCGGCCTTTCCGTTCCCAACGACGACGGCCGCTTTGACGACCTCGCTGACATGGCAGGCGCTTTCTCGGTGACGGCATTGCTCTCGGTGCCGCTCCTCACTCCCAAACAGCCGGTGGGGACCATCAATTTCTACTCGAAGACCGTCGCCGCCTTCGGCGAGGAACCTGTTGCGACGGCTGGCGTCTTCGCTCGGCACGCGGCGGTGCTCTTGGCCAATGTGGTGGCCTACGCCTCGAGCGTTGCTCTCAATGCCAGCCTTCGCGACGCCCTCGACGTGCGCCAAGTGGTCGGCGAGGCCAAGGGCATTCTCATGGTGCGCGAGAACTGCACCAGCGAAGAAGCATTCGACCGGCTGCGGATGATGTCCCAGGCAACCCAGCGCAAAATCCGAGATCTGGCGGAGGAGGTTGTGCAGTCGGTCCAGCGCCACTAACCCGTGAAGGTGGAGTGGGCCGCCGAAACTGCGGGCTGGTCTGCGAGCTGCGTAGGGTGCGGGGAGGCAGCAGGGATCCCCGTTGGGGGTGGGGCTCGTGGTTGGGGGAGTGCCATGACGTTGGAGATGGAGACCGTCACGACCGGCCTGCGTTTTCCCGAGGGACCGATTGCCATGTCCGATGGCAGCGTGCTGGTGGTGGAGATCGAGCGGGGGACGCTGAGCCGTGTCGATACCGACGGGACGATCGAGGTGGTCGCCGATTGCGGCGGCGGACCCAACGGGGCGGCCTTCGGTCCCGACGGCAAGGTGTACATCACCAACAACGGCGGTTTCGCCTGGGCCGACGGGATGCCGACGGTGCAGGCCCAGGACTACGTTAGCGGTTCGATCCAGCGGGTTGACCTCGACAGCGGCAAGGTCGACACGCTCTACAACCGCTGCGGCGATCATCCGCTGAAGGGCCCGAACGACCTGGTCTTCGACGAGACCGGCGGTTTCTGGTTCACCGACCCCGGCAAGCGTCGCGAGCGTGACCGCGACCGTGGGGGCTTGTACTACGCCCGCGCCGACGGCAGCGACATTCGCGAGGTGATCTTCCCGCTGAATCATCCCAACGGGGTCGGGCTGTCCCCAGCTGGTGATCGGGTGTACGTGGCCGAGACGGAGACCGCCCGAGTGTTCGCCTGGGCACTGTCGGGGCCAGGCGAGATCGCCGGTTATCGGGGCCGCGAGACTCGGCCAAGCCTGCTGGCAGGTCTCGGTGGCTGGCAGTGGCTCGATTCGCTGGCGGTCGACAGCGACGGCAATGTCTGCGTGGGGACCATACGCAACGGCGGCATCACCGTGATCTCGGCGGACGGGGCGTCGATCGAACATGTGCCAACCGGCGACCCTGTGACCACCAATATCTGTTTCGGCGGACCCCATCTCCGAACCGCCTACATCACCGGCTCTCACAGTGGCCGCCTGCTGCGCGCCACCTGGCCGCGCCCGGGGTTGGCGCTGGCGTACTGAGCAGCACTGGCGGTCTGAGCTGGCGGACTGAGCTGGCGGACTGAGCTGGCGGACCGTGCAGAACTGGCGGCCGGCGCCTCTTCTGACGCCCCTCAGGGCGTTCGGCCGGTGAAGGCGATCAGCCTCGTCTGTTCGTCCGCATCGGCCGGCACCTCCACCTTCGGGCCGTATTGCCCGCTCGCCCGCAACATGTCGTCGAGCGGTTCCATGCCGACGAGCATGTCGTGCACGATGTCGGCCTCGAGTGTCTCGTCCAGACCGGCCGCCCGGGCGATGTCCCAGGTGTGCACCACGACATCGCCGAGGAAGAACATGGCGATCGCTTCGTCGAGTCGATGGGTGCCGGCGCGGGGGTGACTGATGCTCGTGGCTGAGGCGACAGGATCGTCGAGGAGCGACTGAATGGCGTCGTCCAGCGTCGTCCATGCCGCGACGGGACTCTCGTCCACGGACGGCACCGACGGCAGCGACGGGCCACCGGCGGCCGAGAGAAACGCCGGGATCCACTCGACCAGGTGACGGACGACATCGCGAGCCACCCATCCCTCGCAGGGCGCCGGGTTGTCCCATGCGGCGTCGGGGACCTCGCTCAACCGCTGGGTGAAACGAGCGGCCACCCGGCGATAACGATCGGCAATCTCGCTCACGAGACGCCTCCGAGTGTTGTGAGAGGGGAGCGGTGCACCGCGGCAGCTTAGGGCTTGTCCCGGGTAGCGGAGCCGGGAGGTGGAGTTGGTCGGGACGGACCGGCCTTGACGGCTCCGTCGGTCACTATCGGACGCCGGACAATCGGAGCAATGTTTGCTATGAGGCCTCGGGGCCTGGCCAATGTTCCTCGAATGTCAGTCGCAATGACGTCCGGAATCAGTCGCTTGGGCATCTTCGATCCCGGAGCACCGGCCGAAAAGTACGACGCAGTCGGGCACGAAGCGGACCCCGGCCCGGGCAGCGGTGCGCCGACCGCAGAGCAACAAAGCAGCCAAGAACCCGGCCTAACCGCGCCCATAACGGGCAGCACGACGACTAGCCAACGGAGCACATCGGCAGCCTACAATGCGCCGTTCTCGGGCCCGGAGCTGCCTCATGCAGCAGTAATGTGAAGGAGTCGGCCTCGCCTGTGGCCACGAATATCAGAGCATTGCTGTGTCGTGCGAGTGTCATTGGGCCGATCGTGATTGCGTTGACCGTCCTCTATGGGACGGCACCCGCTGGTGCGCACGGCCAGCTGCAGCCATCGGCAGCGGCGCCAGGCAGCATTGTCGACGTGACGCTGACGCTCGCGAACGAGCGGTCCGATGCCGGCATTGTGAGGGTGCAGCTGCAGTTTCCCCCCGGCACCGGCCTGACTCTGGTGAGCTTGCCCACGGCTCCCGGTTGGGTCGCCACGGCGGTGGGCGGCAGCGTGGGAGGGCCCGCCACCGGTCTCGATTGGAGCCGCCCGAGCGGACCGCCACGCGAGAACGCCCAGCTGCAGTTCACCGTCGGGCCTCTGCCCGCGGCAGAGGGTCAGCTGCAGTTCAAGGTCGTCCAGACCTATGACAACGGCGATGTCGACCGGTGGATCGAAGACTGGCCGGCGGGCTGCCCAGAGCCGGAGCGCCCGGGTCCCGTTCTGAAGCTCCAGGCGGGGGCGGCGGGCACCATTCCACCGACCACGGCGGCACCAGCTACGACCACCTCGAGGCCCCCGACCAACACCCCCGCCACGACAGCGCCGCCCGCCCAACCGTCGACCTCCCCGGCTACGGCCCCCACAACCGACCCGGCTCCAACGCCTGCGGACAACGGCTCCAACGCGCCATTCATCTTCGGCATCATCGCCCTTGTTGTGATCGCGGCCGGCGGCGGCGTCTACCTCGCTCTTCGTCGACGAGGGCAGGTTGCGACGCGTCGCTGACCGGGCTCCGGACGCTTCCGACCTGATCGCGGCAACAACACCCAGCGGCCTTATTCGACGTCGCTGATCTCCTGCAGTGCCAAGCCGATCACCTCTGGCAGCATCAGGTCGGCGCCCGCCGATCGAAGCTCCTCGAAGCGAACCTGACCAAGCTCGTTCCGCAGCCTTCGGGCCAGCTCGCCCGGATGACTCCGCATGCCCGGACTTCCGGGGATGGACGGTCGGTTGACGTCGAGCCAGCCGATCAAGGGGATGGCCCGCTCGGCCCGGCCCAAGCGGTCCAGCACGACGACGGTGTTCCGGATGGAATTGGCCGCGCTCTGCACCGTGCCGCCTCTCTGCTGGCGCTCGAGTCCGGCTCGCAGGTGTGCCAGGGTGCTCTCCGGTTCAGCGCTGCGGGCGAGGGCGGCGACGAGGTAGTTGGTT
Source organism: Acidimicrobiia bacterium (assembly GCA_034667945.1). GTDB lineage: Bacteria > Actinomycetota > Acidimicrobiia > Acidimicrobiales > CAIXPF01 > JAXDQG01. Next base: position 14,041 of record JAXDQG010000069.1, read on the forward strand.
CCGGCGCTGAGAAACCAGGTCGCTCGTACCGAGTGGGCGAGCGCCAGACATCGGCGCGCGTGGGCGACCGCTTCCTCCGCTCGTCGGTCGAGGACGACAATTGCCCGGGTGAAGGCGGCGATGGCCTGCAGCAGGGGACAGCCGAGCCGGGCAGCGACGTCTTCGGCGTCCGCCAGCACCTGATCTGCCTCCGGCGAACCGGCGAAACCGAGCGTCATGGCGGCGCAGGTCAGGGTGTGCACATGGGCGAACATGACTCCGTGAGCCGCCGCCTCGACAGCGTGTGCCTGCAGCATGCGGACCGTCGCGTCGAGGTCGCCGCGCAGCGACAGGTGAAGGGGGAGCGCCGCCGCCACGTCCGGGCTCAGCGGGGTCGCCCGTTGGCGATGCAGGGCGACGGCTTGCTCGGCCCGGACGAGACCCCGGTCGAACCGGCCATAACCCCAATCTGCGAGCGCGGCCGTCCCCAGCAGCTCGTCGGCGCCCGGCTGCTCGATCACGCCCGGCAGCCCCAGCACATCATCCGCCCAACCGACGATCTCGCCTCGTTCGCGGAACACCGCCTCGAACCCCAAGCCCGCGACCAACCGGACGGCGAGGTCGGTGCGTCGTGCGCCGATGCTCCACGCCACCGCCACGCGCACCTCTGGCCAGATGTCGTCGAGGCGGGCGACAGCATCCGCTTCACCGGGCCCGCGCAGCCCGCTCCGGAGGTCGTCGAGCGCGTTGACATAGTGGACGGCATGGCGCCAGCGCACGTCGTCGAATTCGCCGAGACTGGCCGAACGCCCGGCCGCGAACGCCCGAATGGTGTCCAGCAGGCGATAGCGCGTCACACCGTCCCGGCGGGCGGTGGCGACCATCGAGCGCTCCACGAGCTCGGCCAGCCGTTGCAACAGGGGGCCACGTCCCCTGCCGTCGTCGCAGACCGCGGCGACGTCGTCGATGCCGACCGCGCTCGAGAACACCGCGAGACGGCGCAGTAGCCCTTGCTGATCGTCGGTGAGGAGGCGGTACGACCAGTCGATCGTCGATTCCAGACTGCGGTGTCGGGCCGCTCCGGAGAACGGTTCGCTCTGCTGGAGATAGG
>JAXDQG010000070.1:0-2845 GCA_034667945.1 Acidimicrobiia bacterium
TACCTACACTGCCCCGCGTGCCCCGGGTGCGGGTGGAGTTCACCGTTGAACCGTTCACCGAGGGGGCGCCTGGTCCCCACGTGATGGCTGCCGAAGAGGCGGTGCGGGCGAGGGGGCTGCAGCCCGATGTCGGCCCGTTCGGCACCGCGTTGGAAGCGGAAGCCGGCGAGGCGGCGGGGGCGCTCTGTGACCTGGTGGGAGCCGCCCTGGAGCGCGGGGCGACCGGTGTGGCCGTCCAGGTCCGGCTGGTGGCCGACCCGGTGCCGGACGCCGCCGCTCACCCACTACTGGCGGCGCTGGCGCCGGTGGCCGTCGCTCTTGGGGCCGATCTGGTGACCGCCGAGGCGGTGACCGAGACAGACCTGCCGCTGATCTGGGAGGGGGAGTGCGTGGGCGGGTTGCGCCTACCCCGGGCGCAGCCGGGTCTGGGGGCGCTGGTGGCTCAGGTCGAGCAGCAGCTGGGGGGCCGTTTACGAGACCTCGACCGGGTGGCGAAGCAGCGGGCCGTGCGCCTGCTGGAGGAGCGGGGCGCGTTCAACCTGCGCCGCTCGATCGACGACGTGGCCGACGCCATGGGGGTCAGCCGGATCACCGTCTACAACTACCTGAACGCCACGCGCTCCGGTGGCTGACCTTTGTCGTCCCGTTCCGTCCTGTCCCGTCCCGCAGCGCTGGGCGAGTAGCTTCGTCCCGCCCCGCAGCCCTGGACGTGCCTAACGTGGGCCGATGAAGCCGCCTTCGCCCGAGCAACCGCCTCATCGCCGGGAGCGCCACGCGCTGTGCGCCCTGATGATTCGCGTGGGGCCCGATGCGCCGACGTTGTGCGAAGGCTGGGCCACCCGTGAGCTGGCCGCTCACCTCATCGTTCGCGAGAACAACCCGGTTGCGCTGGCCGGCATCGTGAAGCCCGCGCTGGCGCACATCCACGATCGAGCCCTTCGTCGGGAGGCGGCTCGTCATCCCTACGTGGAGCTGGTTGCCGCCGTTGACGAAGGCCCACCTCCGTGGTGGAAGGCCATCGACCGGTCGGCCAATTTGATCGAGTTCGTCGTACATCACGAGGACGTGCGACGCGGTGCCCCGGGCTGGACAGCCAGGCCACAGCCCGAAGTGGCCGACATCGAGCGGCTCGTCTGGAAGAAGTTGCGCCGCAGCGGTCGACTGCTGGCCCGCAAAGCCAAAGAGGTCACCATCGAGCTTCGCCGACCGGACGGTGAAGCGATCGTGCTGCGGGGTCACGGCCCCAAGGTCGTGGTGCAGGGTCGGCCGATCGAGCTGCTGCTGTACCTGATGGGTCGACGCCAGGCGGCGGACGTCGAGCTGAGCGGTTCGGACGACGCGTTGGCCGCCTTGGCGGCCGCCGAGCTGCGCGCGTGATCTGAGCAGCGAGCCGCGACCCTCGGTAGTGGCCAGAGTCGGCGGCATGGTCAGGATCAGCCGGTCAACAGGTAGCCGGCCAGGTCGGCGGCCAGACGGGCACGACCGGTCTCGACGGTGAGCTGCGTGAGCTGTACGCCGGCCACGGCTGGCACCGACACGCTGAAGCCGAGCCGATCTCGGTATTGGTCGAGCAGTGACGCGGGAACGTCGACCCCGACGGCAGAGAGCCGGTCGGGCTGGAAGTGCAGCTGCTTGTCGTTGAGGTCGAGCTGGCCGGACGCGTCGACGTCGACGTCGCGGCCCTCGATACTGAGCCGACCGCGGACGCTTGTCTCACCGTCCTGGAAGGTGATCTGCAGGTTGCCTCCCTGACTCTGCAGGAACCTGGTCAGGTCGACGTCGGAAACAGTGACCGAGGCTGAGCCACGCTGTGCCCTGACCTGCCCGTTGCCTCCCACCAAACGACCGGGATCGAAGCGCACGTCGGTGAGGTGCAGCTGGGCGTCTTCGAGCCGCAAGCCCTGAACCGTGGTTCCCTGCAGTTCCCCGGTTGCCGCCGGGAGGCGCCCGAGCGCCACCCTGACGAGGAACGGGAATCCCTCGAGATGGATCTTCGGCTCGCGATCGAGCTGGTAACGCTGCTGGACCTCGCGGGCTACGGCCTTTTCGGCCAGCGGTCGGGCAAACAGCTCCCCGGCCACCAGGGTGGCCACGATCAGCAGTACGGCGATAGCCACCAGCCAGCGGATCATCCGCACGAGACGATCACCCCCGACGCCCCCGTCGGAGAGGGTCGAGTTGGGGTGCAGTTGGTGCGACGTCTCTGTCGCAAGCCCTCAAGGTTGCCCTTCCCGCGCTGCTTATTGGAGGCTGCTCATCTGGCAGCCAGCCGCCACCAAGGGTTTGCGTACCCATTGTCCGCCCATTCGTCGCTCTCAAGCGGCTGAGCTGTCGATCGGTAGACCGTCTTGCCACGCGATGGCACGGTTGCCCAGTGCGGGGACCCGAGCTCCGGGCACGATGACCCCGGTGAGATTCAGCGGGTCGGCCGCGCTGAGGGTCACCACCTGGCCGTCGGCGGGCGTCTTCCGTACGGCACGCAGCAGTTGGACCGCCTCGGGCGTGGCGTACTGCTCGCCGGAGAAGCCGTTCACAAAGCGGCCTCCACGAATGACGCCCCGAGCTTCCAGCCGGCGGAACGCCCACTGCACCTCTCGCCACGGCACGCTCAGGTGCTCGCGCAGCACGACGTCCCGAAAGACCACGCCCCATCGGCTGAGCAGCTGCTCTGCCACCGCCTCGGCCAGCTCATCAGGCTCTTCCACCCGCATCGGGCCGGGGACCAGCGCCCAGCGCCCCTCACCAGGCGCACGAGCCGGGGAGGCGCCCCGCCGCAGGCTGCGGCGTCGTCGCAACGGAGACTCGTTGGCCTGCAGCGCGGCGGCTTGTCGTGCATCGAGCAGGG
>JAXDQG010000071.1:0-4366 GCA_034667945.1 Acidimicrobiia bacterium
AATCTCTCCGATGACCTCGAGGTTCTGGAGATCTGCTCGCCGGCCGACATGGGCACCGTCGCGGTCGACGCCCCGGGCTGATCAGGCCGGGAGCTCGATCAGCCCGGCTGCGTCACATCTGGCTCACTCTCATCGCTGCGTGCACAGGTGGGCGTCGGCCCACCCCAGGACGCGACCATTCCAGCCGGTCCGCGAGCCGGAACAGCGCGGCCTCACCGCCGAATGGTCGAACCCGCTGGTGAGCCGGACAAGAACAGCACTCGAGCGACGCCCTCACCACCGGCGCGAGCTGCCGATATGACCCGCCCGAGCCGCTCACTTGGGAGACCCGAACGAAGATTGCCGGAGGCCGCGCGCACACGATTTTTGGTGAGGTACCACCCGATCGGCCCTACCCTGAGCCGATGTCCTGGATGACCGGCACGTTCAGCGCCTTCGCGCTTCGCGACTATCGGCGCTTCTGGCTGGGCTCAACCATGGCGACCACGGCCTTCATGATGTCGTTCATGCTGGTGCCGAGCGTCGCCTTCGAGATCAGCGGAAGCAACGCAGCGGCCGGCTTGGCGCAGATGGGTTCCGGCATCGGCATGTTCGTCGTCTCGCCGATCGGTGGCGTGGTCGCCGACCGGATGCGGAAGAAGCCGCTGGTGTTCGCCGGCCAGGCGATTCCGGCCACCGTGATTGCACTGACCGGCGTGGTGATTTTGCTCGATCTGATCACCATTCCCCTGCTCACGGTGGCGACCTTCGTCATGGGTCTGGGTTTTGCCTTCATGGGGCCCGCCCGACAGGCGTGGGTGGGCGAGCTCGTTCCACCGAAGCTGTTCCCGAACGCCATCGCCTTGCAGCAAATCGCCCAGAACACGTCACAGGTTGCCGGCCCGTTGCTGATCGCGCTCCTGGTCGGCACCTGGCTCGGGATCGGGGGGACCTACCTGTTCATGGCGTCGATGTTCGTCATCATCCTGCCGATCACCGCAAGGCTGCCGAACACCACGCCCGCAGAGAAGGAGCGGCATACGGTCCGCCACGAGCTCGTGGAAGGACTGCGCTACGTCTGGCGCGAGCCCCGGCTGCGAACCCTGTGGCTCGGGTTCATGGCCATGGTGGTCTGCGGGTTCGCCTTCCAGACGCTCCTGCCGGGCATGCTCAGTGAGGAGCTGGACCGCCCCTCTACCGATGTCGGCATGATCTTCCTGGCCTTGGCCATCGCCGGCCTGGCGTCCACCATCCCACTGGCCGGCTTCGTGCGGTCGGCACGGGCCTGGTCGATCCTTCTCGTTGCGGGCCTCGTGATGGCGTTGGGGTTCATCTGCTTGTCGCGGGCACCGAGCTATGGTCTGGCCATCGTTGCGGCCATCCCCCTCGGGATTGGCCGCAGCTCATTCATGCTGGTCGACAACTCGTTGCTGATGTCCAACGCACAGCCTGCCTATCACGGCCGGGTCATGTCGCTGGCCATGATGGGCTTCGGCTCACAAGCGTTGCTCGCCCCGGTCTGGGGTGCGTTGGCCGACAGCGTCGGGGTGCGCACTACCCTGATGGTTGCGGGCGTTGCCGCTGCCGCCGTCACCAGCCTCATGGGCGTGAGTTATGTGCAGATCCGCAGGCAGGAAGCAGCGACAGCGCCGCTCGACGCGATGGTCGAGACCGCACCTACACCTCGCCCGGTCTGATCTGCGCTGACCTGATCTGCTTGGGACCGGCCGCGAAGACGGCTACTCCGGAGGTGGGGGCAGTAAACCCAGCTGACCGAGGACGAACATGTTGTCCCACGTGATCCAGAACTCGGCGAGCTTGCCGTTCTCGACGCGGAACACGCCCCCGAAATGGAAGTTCACCTTCTTGCCGGTGGGGGGGACGGGTCCCATGGGCCCGGTGTGCGTGCCCTCGTAGGTGGCAAATACACCGATCTGGTCGCCTTCGGCCACGATGTGCGTGAACGTCTGCACGTTGTCCGGAAAGACTGCCGTGTAATCGATCAAGAATTGCTTGAAGTCCTCACGACTTCTGACATCCACATCTGGCGTGGCCTCGCAATGGCGCACGAAATTCTCCGCGACTACTTCGTCGAGATCGTCGAGTTGGCGCTTGTTCATGGCGACCTCGAGTCGCCGAACGAGCTCTTTCATCTCTGCGCTAGTCGCCATGGTCGACAGCCCCTCCGACGCTCATCCCTTTGGAGCCCTTCCTACCACGTTCGGCGTCGACCGCTGTGGAGGAAATAACTCGAAATTTTTTGCCTGCCGCGAAGGGGACGCGCCGCAGGACCCGCCGCGAGAACGCGATGCTGTCGTCTATGCGATTCGGGCTGAGTGCGGCCGGCTTCAACACGCTCGACCAGCTCATCGAGCGGGCTCGCTGGGCGGAGCGGGTCGGGTTCTCCACCTTCTCGGTGTCTGATCACCTCAATGCCCACTCCCCCTTCGTGATGCTCCAGGCGATCTCTGATGCAACCAGCCGTATCCGGCTCGGGACGCTCGTGATCAACAACGACCTTCGCCATCCGGTCGTGCTGGCCCAGGACGCGGCCACCGTCGACCGCCTCAGCGGTGGCCGACTGGAACTCGGCCTCGGGGCGGGCTGGGCGTTTCCCGAATATCGCCGTGCCGGCATCGCCTACGAGACGCCGGGCCTCCGGATCGAGCGGCTGCGAGAAACCGTCGAGGCCCTCCGCGCGCTGTTCGGCGGTGACGTCCTCACCACCGCGGGGAAGCACCTCCAGCTGCAGGACCACTTCCTCGTGCCCACGCCGCCCCAAGGGCGACAGCTGCCCCTGCTGATCGGCGGCAATGGTGACCGGCTGCTGGCGTTGGCCGCGGAACACGCCGACATCGTCAGCTTCACCGGCTTCAGCCCCGACCGTCACGGCGAGAACGTACGGACCCACTTCACCCGCAGCGGTCTGGCCGACCGGGCGGCGCTGGTAGGTCGCCTCTCTGCCGGCCGCACGTCTCCACCCGAGCTGAATGTGCTGCTGCAGATGCTGGTCGTAACGGACGACCGCGAGTACCTGGCCCGCACGATCGCCCAACGCCGGGGTCAGTCCTTTGTCGAAATGCTGACGTGTCCGTTCCTGGCGTTCGGCACCTTGGAGGAGATCTGCGCTCAGTTGAGGCGGCTCAGCGACGACTTCGGCATCGGCTATGTCACCGTGTTCGACCAATCAGCCGACGACGCCGCCAGGGTCATTGCCGCGCTGGATCGAGCTGGTTGAGAGGCCGTGACAGCGGCGCGGGCGGGAGGGCGGTCCCAAAACGCAACCGCAACACGGGCTACATCTGCCTGAACCGCAACTCAAGTTGGAAGGTTAAGTCAAAAGTTGCGCCAACAGGCGACCGTCTCTCTCGGCGCCCTTTCCACGACCAGATCGCCAATATCGGTCGCAAACGACTCAGAACTGATCGGGCCACCCTGGCACGGAACGCCGATTTCCTGGTGGGTGCATGAACGGGCTAAGGACCCCGAGGCCACTCGCCGATAGGGGGGCGTGAAGACTTCGCTGGTGCCGGGCAGCACGGGAGGTGAAGGCGGCTTCACTTTGGTCGAACAGTTGATCGCCATGTCCATCATGGCCGGCGTGCTGCTCTCGTTGCTGGGGGTCGTCGGGTCAAGCGCAGCCGGCGTGATCAATGGACGCCAGAGGACCCTTGGTACGTCGCTGGGCAAGCAGGTCATCGAGCGTCTGCAGGGCGCCGCCTACAGCGCAGCGGCGATGAATCTGGCCAGTCCGGGGTTGACAGCCGACTCTCGGGTGACCGGGACATCACCCTTGTTGTCGTTCGAGGGCGAGCAGCTGGTTGGTGGTGGTTCCGATCCCTACAAGACCGTCACCACCGTTTCCGGCACGACATACACCATTTCGACGTTCGTCACGGCGGTGACGCCGGCCTCCGGGTTGCCCTACCGCCGCATCACGGTCTTCGTGGAGTGGCCCGCCAGCCCTGTGGGCACGACTCGCACGCTGCGCTTCGCGTCGCTCACCTATCCCCTGGATTACACATCGTTTCCTGCTGCATCGGGCTCTGCGGAGGTCACGGGGGCGACCGCTTCGGTGTCTGGTTCGTTCAATACGGACCAGTTCAACGACGTGCATATGGATGCGCCCGGATCCCGGGCGGCCACGTCGTCTGCCACGGCTCGGACCGCTCAAGCGGCGGCGAGCAGCAGCACGGCGGTGGTGAGCTTGCTCACCGGACCACTCGTCGCTCCGCTGTGCAGCCTGTCCGGCGCCTCGTCGCAGTCGGCTGACTGCCCCATCTCGAGCCTCATCCGCGCCACCGACAACGACACCACGACCAATGCTCCCACATCGCAGGGCGGCAGCACCGGCATGTACAACTCGGCGACGGTACAAACTCCGGGC
>JAXDQG010000072.1:0-8971 GCA_034667945.1 Acidimicrobiia bacterium
CAAGGGGTGCGGCGTCGCGACCGAAGCCGCCGAAGTTCGGATCGGTGATGTGCTCGACCAGGCCGAGGCCGATCATGAGCTGGTCGAAGTCCTCACTGTTGCCCCGGCGCAGCCCGAAGAGGACCTGGCCGTCCGCGGTTCGGTAACCCGTCTCCGGCGGGTTCGTGTAGTGGTCGAGGTGGAAGCCCCACCAGTCGTCGGGGTTCGAGCGAGCGGTCCACATGATGCCCCGCAGATGGAGCAACGAGCCGAGCATGCTGACCGCCACCCGCTGCCCCCGCCCCAAGCCGCTGACGTCCCGAGCCACGAGCGCGCCAAGCGCGGCCTGGCTGGCGAAGACGCCCGTGTTCAGGCCGGCGACATCGGCGCCCAGTCGCACCGGCGGGTCGCCGATCCGGCCCAGCGACGCCAGGTATTCGGCCATGGCCTGTACCGGAAGCTCGGCACCCGGCTGGTCCGCCAGTGGTCCTTCATCACCCCACGCCGAGATGGCGACGTAGATCAGGGCCGGGTGGTCAGCAGCAACGTCGTCGTAGTCGAGGCCTGCGGCCCCGGCGCGGCCCGGGCCGAGATCCTCGATGACCACGTCGGCCTCGGCCATCAGCTTGCGAACGAGGTCGGCACCCTCCGGGCAATCGACGTCGACGGCGATGCTCGCCTTGCCCCGGTTGAGCGCGTGGAACACGGCGGCGTCGTCCCCGACGAAGGGCGGCCCGAAGCCGCGGGCCGGATCACCCGTCAGGGGTTCTACCTTCACGACCCGGGCGCCCAGGTCGCCGAGGCGGGCAGCCGCAAACGGCCCGGCCATGCCCAGCGACAGGTCGATGACGTTCGTGCCCTCGAGCGGCGAGTGCCCGGACGTCGTCATGTCACTCATCGATATGTCACTCATCGATATGTCACTTATCGATATGTCACTCATCGATATGTCAGTCATCGATGCATTCGTCCAGGATCTCGGCGCTGTGCTCGCCGGTCAGGCCGCCAGCGCGAACCGGACCGGCCGGTGTGGCCGAGAACCGCCACGGGGGGCTCTCCACCGCGATCCGACCGAAATGCTCGGTGTCGAGGTCGCCGATGTAGCCGTTCGCCAGGACCTGCGGATGGTGGCGGAGCTCGTCGAAGTCGGTCAGCCGGGCGTGGGGCACCCGTTCGCGCAGCAAGCGCAGCGCCCACCACGCCACCGGTTTGGTGGCAAGGTGCTCTTCCAGCTGCGGGACCAGCTCGGCACGGGCTTCGACCCGGCCACGATTCGTCCGAAATCGCTCGTCGTCCGCCAGCGAAGGCAGTCCTACCGCCCGGCAAAAGGCCGGCCACTGCTCGTCGCGCTCGACGCCGACGGCCAGCCAGCGCCCGTCCTGACAGCGAAAGGCCTGGTGGGGGACGGTCGTCGCCGAGGCCGACCCGAGCGGCGCAGGAGGCGGGCTGCCTTCCGCCGCGGCGAAGAACTCGGCGAGCCGCGAGGTCTGCAGCGACAGCGCGGCCGCCAGCATCTCGATCTCGATGTGCTGGCCCCGTCCAGTCCGACGCCGGGCCAGAAGGGCGGCCAGAACCGCTTCGACGATCATCGATGAGGTCGTGAGGTCGAGATGGGCGAAATGTCGGAACATCTCGCCCGAGCTGCCCTCAGGCCCGGTGATGGACGACCAGCCGCAGAAGGCCTGCAGAAGCGGGTCGACGCCGGCTTCAGACGCCATTGGGCCCACCCGTCCGTAGGCCGAGGCCGAGACGTAGATGATGCCGGGCTGCACCCGGGAAACCTCGTCGTAGCCGAGTCCCAGCTTCTCGACCGCACCGGGACGCATGTTCTGAATGAAAACGTCGCAATGCTCGATGATGCGGAATGCCTTGGCTCGATCGTCCTCGTTCTTGAGGTCCAAGACCAGGTTGCGCTTGTTGTAATTGGCGCTGATGTAGAGGACGCCGGTCCCGTTGATCGCGGGTGGGATGTGGTGAGCCAGCTCCGGTTTGGGACCCTCCACGTGGATCACGTCGGCTCCGAGCTGGCCGAGCAGTTTCGACGCCCAGGGGCCTACAGCTGCCAGCGTGAGGTCGAAGACCCGGACGCCGTCGAGTACTCGAGCCATCTGGACCCCTAGCCCTGCCAGCCTTCCCAGTGAATGACCTCTTCAACTGGCCGACGACTGACCGCTCCATGGGGACGATCGGGCCAGCCAATAGGGATCAAAGCGGCCATGCGGACCTCGTCGGGGATGTCGAGTGTCTTCCGGACGACATCTTCGGCGCGCCGTTGGAAGGTGGTGAAGGTGGCGCCCAGACCGAGGGCGCGAGCCGCAACGATCAGGTTCTGGGCGGCCGGGTAGCAGGCCGACCAGATCATGAGCTCGTCGGGATTACCGGGCGGGTAGGTCATGCGGCCGCAGACCAGGACCAGCACCGGTGCGGTTGCGAGCCCGGAGGCCAGCGCCTTTGCACCCTTGAGCATCAGCCGAACGGAGCGATCGGCGTTTGGCCCCGGCTCTCGCAACGTCCCGGATACGGCGGCCGAAACGGCGTTGCCGATGGCGGCTTTCTTGTCCGCATCCGTCACGACAACGAAGTCCCACGCTTGGCTGTTGCCCGGGCTCGAGGCGCGTGTCGCCGCCCAGATGAGCTTCTCGATCAGTTCGGGTGCGACCGGGTCGGGCTTGAGGTACCTGATGGCCCGAGCGGTTCCCATTGCCTCCAAGGCGTCCATCGCGCCGGACCCTAATACCTGACGCGTCCGGCCGGAGGGGGAGTCGCTCCAGAGCGCAAGGATTGGCGTTGCCCACGACGAGCACACCGGGTTCCTGCCGGGCGCCGCCGGCGACATCTTCCCTCACTGCCAGTCCCCGCCCTGCCAGAATCGCTCGCGCCCGAAGGCGACCACCCGACTGCCGCGCAGATACCGGGCGCGTCGCCGTCATATGAAGGAGTCGAGAGATGGTGGCCGAAGCAGATCCGGTACTCGTCGAGATGGACGGACCGGTGGCCCGTCTCGTCCTCAACCGACCGGAGAAGGGCAATGCCCTGCCGTTCGCGGCGCTCGACCTGCTGGTGGAGCGCTTGCATCAGCTCGAGGACGACGACGATGTGAAGGTCATCATCCTGAAGGGTCGGGGGTCATCGTTCTGCGTGGGCGACGACTTCGAGGACATCGCCCGGGCCTACGGACACGTGGGTGCCGAGCCCGGAAAGCGGCCGCCGCGTTTGAGCCAGCGTGCCCGGCTCGCGATCGATCGGCGACTCGGTTCCAACGTGATGGCCTTCCAGAACTCCGCGAAGCCGGTGATTGCCCAGGTCCAGGGCCATTGCGTCGGCATAGGGATCTACCTCGTCGAGGTCGTCGACCTTGCCATCTGCGGCGAATCGGCCCGCTTCAGCCACGCCGAGCAGCGCCTGGCACTGGCTGGCAATACGTTTCACCTCGCCAGCCAGATCGTGGCGTACGGTCCCAAGAAGGCTCGCGAGATCCTCCTCTTCGGCGACCAGTTCGACGGTCACGATGCTGAGGCAATCGGTCTGGTGAATCGCTGTGTGCCGGACGACCAGCTCGAGGTGGTCACCGAAGCGTGGGCCCAGAAGGTCGCCCGTAACTCGAAGGACGCACTGGTCGTCGGAAAGGCCGTCCATACGATGGCGCTCGCTGCCCTGGGTATCACGCAACACTTCTACGGCGGGATGGTCGGACATGCGCTGGCGACGAACGTGAAGTTCGATCCTGAGGATTTCAACTTCTTTCGGGCGCGACGCGACGGCGGGACGAAGGCAGCGTTCCAAGGGCGCGATGATCATCACGACACGACCGACCCCGAGGGCGTGAGCTGATGACGGTGGGAGGTGCGGCGCGGTACATCGTGGAAATCACCGACTGAGCGGGACGTACGCGCGGCTGATCAACGGCGCCGCGTCTACTCTGGCCGCACGGTCGGGGGGCTGTCCGGTACTCCGGCAAGCAAAGAGGCCCGAGCGGCTCGTTCTGACAGCGCCCGGGGGGACAGGAGGTTGGCGTGGCCCAGACGATGGCTGACCAGATGACGGCTGACCAGATGACAGCTGAGAAGACCTACGACCGCGCGACACAGGATGTCGGGAATCTCCTGGCCTTGGAGCACGTCAATGTGTGCGTGCCCGATCAGGAGCTGGCCGCCCTCTTCTATGTGAGCGGCCTCGGGTTCACCCGTGATCCCTACATCGACTTCGGCACCGACAACATGTGGGTGAACCTGGGGTCCCAGCAGTTCCACCTGCCCAAACGCCAAGCCCAGGTGCTGCGGGGTGAGATCGGCGTGGTGGTGCCCGACCTCGAGCCTGTGAAGCGGCGGCTCGCTCGTCTCGAGAAGCGCCAGGGCGACCGCCTGGCCGGCACCGCGTTCGCCTGCAAGGAGAACGACGACGGCTCCTTGTCGGTCACCTGTCCGTGGGGCAATCGCTTCCGGGTCCACGGCGCCAGTGAGGCATTCGGCGGGCTGGGATTGGGTCTGCCCTATGTCGCCTTCGATGTCGCCCCGGGCGGCGCGCCGGGGATCGCCCGCTTCTATGCCGAGGTCATCGGCGCCCCGGCGTCGGTCGTCGACGCCGATGGCAGCCGATGCGCCGAGGTGCGCGTGGGCCGTGCGCAGCGACTGTGGTTCCGAGAGAGCGAAGCGCCGCTGGCCGACTACGACGGGCATCACATCGCCGTGTATCTGGCGAACTTCTCCGGGCCCTATCGAACGCTCCTCGAGCGGGGTCTCATCACTCTCGAGACCAACGAGTCCGAGTACCGGTTCCAGGACATCGTCGATCTCGACAGCGGCACTGTGCTGTTCAAGATCGAGCACGAGGTCCGCAGCATGTTCCACCCGATGTTCGGACGCGGGTTGGTCAACCGCAACACCGGCCAGAACATCTTCGCCTACGAAGCCGGCCATGATGCCTACGTCGGCCTGACCATGGGCGGGCGCGGCTGATACCCGCTCGAGGTGACCACCACAGAATCTCGCCGCAGCGAAGGCGGCCTCATCGTCGAAATCCGGGATCGGGTGGCCTACGCCACCTTGGACCGCCCGGAACGTATCAACGCGCTCTCGCTTGCCCTCACGAATGACCTGGTCGACGCCTTCGACTGGTTCTCGACCGATCCCGGCATCTGGGCCGTCCTTCTGACCTCGACCGGTGACCGCGGCTTCTCCGCCGGTGCCGATCTCAAGGACATGGGCAGCGCCGATGCGGCTCGGCGCGACAGCGGGACAGATGCCCAAGCCCCCGCCAGGCGTGCAGCGGTGCCCATGACCGGCTCGCGACGCAACTTCTTTGAAGTCATCATGGAGTGCGGCAAACCGACGGTGGCCGCCGTCTTCGGCTGGGCCATGGGTGGCGGGTGCGAGCTGGCCCTGGCTTGTGACATCCGTATCGCCGCGGACGACCTCCGTATCGGCATGCCGGAGGCCAAGCGCGGTCTCGGTGCCAACTTCGGTTCGGTGGTGCTGCCCCGGGTGGTGCCGCTCGGGCTGGCGTATCAGATGCTCTACACCGGCGAGCCACTCGACGCCGAAGCCGCGTTGCGCTGGGGTCTGGTCCAAGACGTGGTGCCACGCGCCGAGTTGGTCGGCCGGGCGGAGGCGTTGATCCGCTCGATCGTGGCCAACGCGCCGCTCACCACGCAGCGCTACAAGGCCATGATCTCCAAGGGTCGCGATCTGCCGGTCTCAGCCGCACTCCGGCTCAACGTGGGGCCGAACCCCTACCTCTCCGAAGATCGCAAAGAAGGCGTGGCCGCATTCCTGGAAAAGCGCCCGCCGAAGTGGCAGGCGCGGTAGCCGTCCCCGACGCGGGCACGCGTCTGGCTGGATAGGGTCCGCCGCATGACCGATCATGCCGAATGGCTGAACCAGGTGACCGAGCCGGTCCTCGAACCCGAGCTGCCGATCTGCGACGCCCATCACCATCTCTGGCTGGACCTGGGCCATACCGGTTGGCCCTACACGCTGTCGGACCTGCATGCCGATACCTCTTCCGGCCACAACGTGGTCCGCACGGTGTTCCTCGAATGTGGGGCCGAGTACCGCACGAGCGGTCCTGAGCACCTGCGCCCGGTGGGGGAGACCGAATTCGTCGCGGCTGCAGCCGAGGAGAGCGCCCGGTCCGGCCAGGCCGAGATCGCCGCCATCATGGGCCACGCCGATCTGATGCTCGGCGACGCAGTCGAAGAGGTCCTGCAGGCCCACGAGGAGGCTGGTCGGGGTCGATTCCGGGGCGTTCGTTTCATCACGGCGCACGACGACTACAAGTCGCTGCAGATGGGCCTGCCCGACGGCGTCATGAAGGACGCGCGGTACCTGGCAGGGGTTCGAACGCTGGGCCGGATGGGCTACACGTACGACGCTTTCTGCTATCACCCGCAGATCCCCGATCTCGTCGAAGCCATGCGGGCCTGCCCGGACGTGACGGTGGTGGTCGATCACCTGTGTGGGCCGATCGGCGTGGGGCCCTACAAGGACCGTCGGGCGGAGATCATGCCGGTGTGGCGTCAGCGGATGACCGAGTTGGCCAGCTGTCCGAACGTGGTGCTCAAGCTGGGTGGGATCGGTATGCCCATGTTCGGCATTCGCTGGGACCGTCAGGAGCGACCGCCGACCTCTGAGGAACTGGCGGCACCATGGCGCGACGAGATCCGCCATTGCATCGACGCGTTCGGGCCCGACCGGTGCATGTTCGAGTCGAACTTCCCGGTCGACAAGCGGGGCTGCAGCTATGTGGTCCTCTGGAATGCCTTCAAACGGATCGCCGCCGATTACTCGCCGTCAGAGAAGCGCGATCTGTTCCACGACACAGCGGCTCGCGCCTATCGGGTCCAGACGATCGGCTGACCGCGCTCATCGGCGCTCGGTCATCGACGCTGGGCGACGATGAGGCAGCGTGGCGAACCCAGCTTGAACGGCTCACCATCCAAGCTGCCGAACACGTCCACGACGCTGATGCCGGCGCGCCGTAGATCCTCCACGATCTCGCCGCAGGTCATCACCCGATGGCGCACCACTCTTCGCGCGTGTCGGCCGCCGAAGGTGAGCGTCATATCGGTCACCATCGTGGAGGTGACGGCATCGTAGGTGTTGACGTTGACGAGCGTTGCCCCGTCGCTCTCGTAGCGGTCATCAGCGCCGAGATGGGGCAACACGCATTCGGCAACGATCGCAGCGTCGAGGACGAACCGGGCGCCCGGTCGCAATGCGGTAGAAAGTGCATCCAGGAATCTGGCCGTATCGGGCGGACTCAGATAGCCGAAGCTGTTGCCCATGCACCACGCGCCGTCGAAGCTGGGCGATGAATGGAGGACGTCTCGCAGGTGTCTCATGTCGCCAATCCAGGCGCTTACCCGGGGCAATCCCGCGGCGGTCGCCTCGACCAAGAGGCGTTCGATCGCCACGGGGGAGAGGTCGACGCCGACCACGTCATGGCCGGCCTCAGCGGCGGCGACGCGCAGTGCCAGCCGTCCGTCACCGCAGGGAACGTCGAGCAATCGGCGCGGAGTCGGTCGGTGCCGCAGAGGTGATGGAGCAGGAACGTCGCCTCGGCATTGGAGACGTCGGCCGGCATGAGCCGGTCCCAGACATCGAACGCGAGCGCATCGAAAAGGTTTCGTACCATTCGGACATGTGAGGAGCTCTCCTGTTGTGCGAGCCCCTCTCGGCTTCAGAACCTCAGGGGCGCGTGGGCGACATGCGTTGTGCAGCGCATTCGGTTGTCGACCATGGCAATCCTGAAGTTGGCGGCCCGAGACGTCCGATTGGGCCAAACTGCTGCGATCCTACCTGCCGGCAGCTGGGCTGGTGTGAGTGTGGACCATCGGCGACCGGAGACTGACGGCATGGTGAGACCTATGAGCGCTCAATGATCGACACGGTTGCGGCCGAACTGCGGTCGATAGCAAAGAGCTCAACCAACGCAACCGGCTACTTCGCGGCCCTGTACTCCCAAGTCACGCAGAATGTGGCCGCAGCTATTCGCCAGGGTTCGTTCACGGATGGGGCTCGTATGGAGCGGTTCGCCACCGTTTTCGCGTCGTACTACATCGACGCCATGCATGGCGACGGACGGAGGCCACGGTCTTGGCAGGCGTGCCTGGACGTTGCCGACGACAACGCTCTGCTGATCGTGCAGCACCTGCTCCTCGGCATCAATGCGCACATCAATCATGACTTGCCTTTTGCCGTCGCCGAGGTGACCGGCGACGGGAACATCGAGGACGTGCGGGGCGATTTCGAGGCGATCAACCGCATCCTTGCCGAGACTTATGGAGGCATTCTCAAGGCGCTGGAGCGCGTCTCGCGTTGGATTGGCGAAGCAGATCTCCTCGGGGGCGGCCGTCTGTTCAATTTCTCCTTGGAGCGGGCGCGGGATCAGGCGTGGGCCGCAGCCGAACGACTGGTCGTGCTCGACGTCGCAGGAAGGGATCGGTACGAGAAGGACTTGGACGAGCAGGTCAGTGTGTTGGCCTACCTCGTCACCAAGCCGCCGGCGCTGCTGCGGCCGCTCCTGCGGCTGGCCCGAAGCATGGAGACTCAGGACGCAAAGAGCGTGACCAGCGTGCTGCTCGCCCCGGACTAGGCGTCGTCGCCGCTCGCTCCAAGGGTGCCGCCGGATCACACAATGAGTTGCTCGTGTCCCGTCTGGACAGATTTTCGCCGAAGCTCGGTAGCGATTCGACATCGATTCGACCGCTAGCGTCCGGTCTGCGAGCTGCAGGGTCGAGCCCTGCCACCACCACCCCGAACTCCGACAGGAGGCGTCATGCCCGAGCGCACCTCGTACGCTCCTGGCACCCCGTCATGGGTCGATCTGGGGAGCCCCGACCCCGAGCGGGCCGGTGCCTTCTACGGAAGTCTGTTCGGCTGGACCGCAGACCCCGATGACCGACCCGAAGCGGGCGGCTACACGCTCTGCACCATCGACGGGAAGGCCGTGGCCGGTCTCGGCCCTCAGATGAATCCCGACATGCCGCCGTTCT